>CAZTCE010000233.1:0-2202 GCA_964612205.1 uncultured Eubacteriales bacterium
ATATATTATATTGAGGTGAATTATATGGGAATGTTGCAAGATGAAGTGTTTTGTTTGCTGTCAAATAATTTTGAATTACCAATGAATATTTTAAATAGAGCAGAAGAAATACGAATCAGACTCGGACAACCTGTTCTTATAAGGTATGGTAATAATGAGTTTTTAACAAAAGACATAGCAAACGAAAAAAATATTTTGATGCTTTTGGAAAACTTTACTGAAAATTCTATTTATGCTGTTCAGTCAGAGATTAATTCTGGATATTTAACAATCAAAGGCGGACATAGAGTGGGTATATCTGGTACTTGTATTTTTGAGAATGGAAAAATCAAAAATATACGATACATATCTAGTTTGAATATAAGAGTTGCACATGAAATTAAAGGTTGTAGTAACTCGGTTATGCGTGAATTATATTTTGACAATAAATTTGAGAATACGTTAATTTTATCCTCACCTGGTTCAGGAAAAACAACATTATTACGAGATATGATTAGGCAACTAAGCATTAATGGAAATAATATTTCAGTTATTGACGAGCGTTCAGAAATCGCTGCGATGTATAAAGGCGTTTCTCAAAATGATTTAGGACCTAGAACAGATGTAATGAATAATTGTCGCAAAGATACAGTAATTAGAATGATGATACGTTCGATGGCGCCAAATATTATTGCCACAGATGAAATTGGTGATAATAGGGATATCGAGGCAATTTATGATGCATATTTTGCTGGAATAAAGCTTTTACTAACTGCACATGGCGATTCGATTGACGATGTTCCAACAAAGCTTTTAAAAAATAAACTTTTCAAAAATATTGTTGTTTTGAAAAAAGAAAATTTGCCAGGAGTTATAAAAAATATTTATAGATTAAAGGAGGACAAGTATGCTTCTTGTTATTAAATTTTTTTCACTTATTATGATTGGAGTATTATCAGTTTTGATTGGAAATATTGTGGCTAAGAGATTTAGTTTTAGGGTTAGAGTGCTAGAAGATTTGAGTAGTGCGTTAGAATTATTGGAAACGAGAGTAAAGTATACATACGATACAATTGCGGATAGTTTTGATTTTGTTGCAAGCAATATGAAAACAGAAGCTTCAAGAATATTTTTCGTTAGTGCAGATGTTATGAGAAAAAACAAAAAAATATCTGCTGGAGATGCTTTTAGGAAAACAGTTGATGAAGAAGGCATTTTTTTAGATTTATCTAAAGAAGATATTGAAGTTATTAAAGGACTTGGAACTTCGCTTGGACAGACCGATTTAGAAAATCAATTAAAAAACATTGTGCTTATTAAAAATTTGATTAGCAAACAACTTAAAGAGGCGAGCGAAAGCAAAAACAAAAATTATAAATTATCAAGAAACATGGGAGTTTTTGTAGGGCTTATAATTATGATTATTTTAATTTAATTATCGGGAGGAGCTATGGAAATAGATTTGCTTTTTAAAATTGCTGCAATTGGAATTATAGTTGCAGTATTACATCAAGTCTTGGTAAGAGCAGGACGAGAAGATCAAGCAATGATGACAACTCTTACTGGATTAATAATTGTTCTGGCAATGGTTGTAAAAGAAATTAGTAATTTGTTTAATACGGTAAAAACACTTTTTAATTTGTGAGGTGGAAAATGGATATTGCAAAAATTGTTGCGATTGCTTTTATAGCTGTGATAATCATTGGAATTATAAAAGAGCAACGACCTGAATTTACAATTTATGCCTCGATAATTGCAGGTGCAATTATTTTATATTTTGTGTTTGAAGAATTAACGCCAATTGTTTCTGTGCTTCAAAATTTGTCTTCCAAAATGGGCGTGACTAGTAAATTTTTTGGGATTTTATTAAAAATAACAGGTATTAGTTATTTGACAGAGTTTGGAGCAAATGTTTGTAAAGATTCTGGTGAAACCGCGATTGCAAGTAAAGTGGAGCTTGCAGGAAAAGTTTTAATAATAGGAATATCAATTCCGATTCTTACAACACTTATGGATACACTAGTAAAATTGATTTGAAATTGCAAACAAAAAAATCAGAAGATAATTTAATGAGGTGATACATATAAAAATTAAATTTGTTCTAATATTATTAGTGTTTGTTTTTTTACTACAAAGTAATTCTTTTGCTTTTGAAGGTGTTGACGTTTCAGATTTTATAAGCGAAGTTAAGACATATAACAATAATGTTTTTCCTGAATTTTC
>CAZTCE010000234.1:0-2199 GCA_964612205.1 uncultured Eubacteriales bacterium
GAGCAACTGACTTGTAATCAGTAGGTCGTTGGTTCAATTCCGATCACTGGCTCCATTAAATAACAACCTTGAAAGCATTGATTTCTAAGAGCTTTCAAGGTTGTTTGTTTTATTTCTAATGTAATTTTAATGCAACTGAGATTTCATATATTTGTTCAATTCGGCTCTTTGTCAATAGTTGGGAGTAGAGCAATATGAAAATTGATTTGTACCAACTTTTTATGTTAAAAAGAAGAACCTAAAATAACTTTTCTTTACTGTGCAAGATTTTTAGATTGAAAAAAAGACAAAATCATGTTAATATATAACTATAATAAAGTAACGAAAAGAAGGAAAGTTTAATGAATAATAATTATTGGTGGCTTACGGTAAATCCAAAAATGTTGAGATTTAGAGATTTAGAAATTGGAGATTGCTTTTATTATACGGCTCAAAACGAAGATGGTACTTTGAGGACGTTATATAAAAATTTTACAGAGATAAAAAAAGGAGAAGTCGTAATAGTATACGAAACTAGTCCTGGCAAAGAAGTGATAGGTTTTTGCACTGTTGAAAAAGAAATCAATGACAATAAAGTCATGTTCAAAAAAATCGAAGGGTTGACAGATACTGTTACTCGATATGATATTGAACGCCATATTGAATTAGCTAATTTGGAAGTTTTTAGGTATACGCAAGGAACACTTTTTAAATTATCAACAAGAGAATTTGAAGTAATAAATAGCATGATTCGTGAAGCTAATCCTAAGAAACAATACTATTTATGGGATAAATACGATAAGCAAAACTTTTTAAAAGATGTATATTTTAGTGAAAACGAATACGATGAACTTCGAAATCTTATTTTGAAAAGAAAAAATGTTATTTTGCAAGGAGCACCAGGTGTAGGAAAAACTTATATTGCTAAAAGAATGGTGTATTCAATATTAGGTATAAAAGATGAAGAGAAGATGCTGACGGTACAGTTTCATGAATTATATTCAAATGATGAATTTATGGAAGGGTATAGACCTGATGATATTGGAATATATAAATATAGGGTTGGTTGCTTTAAAAGGATATGCAATAAAGCTAGAAATGATCCAGATAATAAGTATTTTGTTCTGATAGACGAGATAAATAGAGGAAATATTGCAAAAATTTTCGGAGAAGCTTTTTCTTTGATTGAAATAGATAAACGTGGAAAAGAAAATTATATTGAATTACCATGTTCACGAGAACGATTTTATGTGCCAGAAAATATATACATAATCGCAACAATGAATATTTTTGATGAATCATTAGCTGTAAAAGATTATGCGCTTAGGAGAAGGTTTTGTTTCTATACAATAAAGCCTGCATTTGAAAATGAAGAGTTCCAAAAATTATGTAAAAAAAATCCGTTTTTAAATGATGTTGTAAAAGAAATAATTAGTATAAATAATAAATTGGATGGAGATATAAAGATTGGACATGCATATTTTTGCAAGTTAATGGATGACGAGGATATCCGTATGACAGTAAAATATAATATAATTACATTTATTGAAGAGTACTATAGGAATCAAAGTGAAACTTCAAAAGAGATAATCGAAAAGTTGACAAAAATCATTTCGTAAAAATTCAGATTGATTAAATAAAAAATAGTTGGTGAATTTTTTTAATAAAAGCATTGACAAATTGAAACATCTAAAGTATACTAAGATAGTCGCAAGACGTCAAGAAAGTGGGCGCTTAGCTCAGCTGGGAGAGCATCTGCCTTACAAGCAGGAGGTCATAGGTTCGAGCCCTATAGTGCCCACCACTTTTATTTTATGGCCTGGTAGCTCAGTTGGTTAGAGCGCTAGCCTGTCACGCTAGAGGTCGAGGGTTCGAGCCCCTTCCAGGTCGCCATTTTTTTATTAGTTATTTTTTGCCTACTTAGCTCAGTTGGTAGAGCAAGGGACTGAAAATCCCTGTGTCCGTGGTTCGATTCCGCGAGTAGGCACCAAAAAAATAGTAGCCCGTAGGGTTACTATTTTTTTGGTGCCTACTCGCAAAAGCTGTGCAAAGCACGGTGAGGAATCGAAAAGGAGTAGGAGTTGACGGAGCGGAGCGACAGACAACGAGTAGAAAAAGTCCAGTGGACATTTTCGATATGACGCGGGTCGAATTCCGCGAGAAATCTTAAACCGTTCTAAATAAATGGTCTTTTGGCATAAAAGTATATTAATTGTATTA
>CAZTCE010000235.1:0-2184 GCA_964612205.1 uncultured Eubacteriales bacterium
ACGCTACACCGTACTTCACAACCGTTCTAACACCTCTGGTCAGCATTTCGGTGTCATACCCATTATCCTCAATCTGCTGCAAGGCAACCTGAGCCAGTTCTTTCAGATCGTCACAATTCTTTTCGGCTTTCAGCTCAAAGATAAAACCGGGGCGGTTCACATTCTTGGGCATCAGCTGAATATCGTATCTGCCGTCGCCGGATTCGCGGTTGGAAGTGACAGCATAGCTATCGCTGAACACAGCGCACAGGCCCAGCACAAGGCCGTGATAGAAGATCTCCTTGGCGGTATCGTAGAAACTGACCGATTCCCGCAGGAGCTTCTCCAGCAGGGTTTTCAGCCGCTTCACATCGTTGTCGAAAACGGCTTCCTGAATGGATATGGCCAATGCTTGGGGTACGATATGCTCCAGCTTGGAAAGGATTTCCTTGTTATACACGAAGGAAATCTCCTTGTTGGGCAGAGATACCTTGCACATCAGATCACCAGTTGGAGCAATGCTGGTTTCCTCCGCTTTCAGATAGCCTGCAACAAGCAGGAAACTGTACACAGAGGAGGGGTTCTTCTGAATCTGCGGATAGATCACACTGGTATCCACCGCTGTATTGAATGCCTCGCCCTGAAGCAAAGAGTGCAGGCGATGGTAAGTCATCTCATCCGCATGGGTCAGCATCTCGCCGATCACATCATTGCTGCCGGTAGAAAGCCAATAACAGCCGGGCTTGCGTTCATTGCTGAAGTAGTTGATCACCGACCAAGGATTGAATATCTCTGTATCACCGAAACGGTAGCCGTCATACCAGGCACAGATTTCATCATACTTGTCTTTCGCACCGTAGTAAGCAGCCATCTCCCGCACTTCGTTCGGGGTGAAGCCGAAATACTCACTGTACCGGTTGTCGAGAATGGAGTTGATCTTCAGGTTGTTCAGGCCGCTGAAGATGCTTTCCTTGGCAACGCGGAGGATACCGGTCAGGAACCCATATTTCAGATGCTTGTTATCCTTGAATGCACCGGAGAACAGGTTGCGGATGAACAGCACAACATCATCATAGAAACCGCAGGAATGTCCCTGCTGGATGGGTGTATCGTATTCGTCGATGATTACCATCGGCTCAATGCCGTGATGCTCATGCAGCATCTTCGAGAGCATCATCAGTGAAAGCATGAAGTCATTGGCTTCCGCTTTCTCATGAACAATCTTCTGATAGAAATCGTAATCAGGATTGGTGGCAGTAGCAAGCTCGGTGTGGCGTTTATACTCCATGCTGATCAGCATAGCAATCAGATCGTAGGTTTCTTCCCATGTTTTGCACTTGACATCCTTGAAGGACAGGAAGATTACGGGATATTTACCCTGATGCGCACGATATGCTTCGCCGCAGGCCCAGATTCTTTTGTTAACAAAGTACCGGGAAGTATCTTCGCCTGTTTTCTCAAAGAATGTACGCAGCATATCCATGTTCAACGTTTTGCCGAAGCGTCTGGGACGCGTAAACAGAGACACCATCGGCACTTCGTCCAGAAAGTCGCGGATCATCAGCGTCTTGTCGATATAGTAATACTCAGAGGACGCCTTGCGATAATCGGAGATGCCAATGGGCAGCGGCAAGAGCTGCTTCTTTGTGGCAGTGTGCCCATCGGCTTTGAACCGTGCGTCAGCCGGATACTGTGCATCGGCAGGAATTATCCATGACTTCTTGACTTTTTCTGCTCCTGCAATTCGTCCCTCGCGGCACAGGCGGGCAAGCATCGAAGTAGAAATCCCCCATTTCGCTACTGCCTCGTTAATCGTCATCATCTTCGCCATGCAGAACACCTCCAAAGCATTTCCTGCATATAGTATAACGGATTATCTGAACAAAATCAACAGATGAAATAAACAATAGCGGAGATAATGAACAATATTCTTTACGTGTTGTTCAGAAGATGCCTGTCATCGTTCAGTATTCCTGTCTTTGTTCTGCTGTTTTTGCAGGTGTTTCTTCAATCCGTTCTGCGCCGACTTGGGAATCTGATCTCCCTCCAGAACACCCAGCACATCCCTGCGCTCAAAGCAAGTAGATTTACCCGTATAAAGGTTCACGCAATGGCAGGCGGAGCCACGACTGTTGGGCGATGCCCCGAAACCGCCATCACACAGGACAATCTGACAGGTTGCTTTTTGATATTCCCGGCGAAGCA
>CAZTCE010000236.1:0-2160 GCA_964612205.1 uncultured Eubacteriales bacterium
CTCCTAAATCCCCAACCAAATAATACCATTTATTATCTGGATTTTCAAGGTCAATGTAAAGATTTTCGAGCTGCACTTCCACTTTTGTAGAAGCACTTGTGGGAAGTTTTATGGACTTAAGATTCTCTGCTTGCAAGCTTAAAAACATCTTCAAAACATCATCATCTTGATACCTTGGAATTCCATCAATAAATCTTTCTCCACGCAATACAGCTTCGTACTGCATTTGCAGAGTTTGGATACTTGATTTGATAGAATTGTATGCATCCTTGGTAAAATGTGAATCCTTGTTTTTCTGAATTTTTTCAAGCTTATCAGAAAGCTTCTTTAATCCATCAAGTTGAGCAGTAGCTAATTCGACTTCTGACTCCGTAGAAAAAACTTTTTGCTTACACCATTTGCACGAACCATTTTCAATTGTATGTGGCACAACCTCTGCTGTATTGCTAAAAATGTGTTTTTCACCGCATTCTACACAATAAGCGAACTTTACACGTTGTTGCGTGTGCGTTTGCACATTACACTCGGTGTATGCACCAATCCAAGTTAAATACGGTTCTTCAAATCTGCAAATATGTGTTATTTCTTCTGAAGTACCTGGCGAAACAACTTCATTAGAGCCGTCTATTGTTGGTGGCTCCGGATTCTCCGAATCTGTCAACGCTTGAACATGTCCACATATAACACAAACTTGTCCGTCAAATTTGTGTTCAGAAATCTCACCATTTCCATATTGTTCTTCTGTGCTAACTACACCGCAGTCGCAAGCATACGTCAAAACAATCTTGCTGAGTATGTGATAATTCTCGTCATAGTCTGCATATTGATACCACGGATCGTACGCCATACGCCAACTATGAGTATGCTCAGGTACAGGTGTTGCCGTTGGTGCAATTGTAGGTGTCGGTGTTAGACTTACACTAGGTTCTTCAGTAACATTAGGCGAAGTAGTCGATGATGTTTCATCTGACATCTCTGGTCGCCTATTGTTTTCCGAATGTGCTTCATCCGATTTTTCGTATCCACAAGTATAACAAACATTTCCAGAATAGACATGCTTACTTAACTCGTAATCGCCGTCTTGAACTTCGTGTTTGGTTTCGCCACACTCACTACACTTGTAATAGAGATCAATATCAACCAAAGCGTGATAATTTTCATCTACATATTCGTAGTTATACTGTGGATCATACCGGAGTTTCCAATTATGTTCGTGCTTCTCCTCCTCACGAACATAACCGCAACTGTAACACTTATTACCAGTAAAAGCATGTTTTCCAAGTGCACCGTTACCCTCTTGGTATTCAACTTTTGCTTCACCGCAAACTTTACATTCGTAATGAAGCTCGATGTCAACCAGAATATGATATTCGTCATCTTCATATTCATAGTTATACTTCGGATCATATTTTAATGACCACTGATGTTCACAACTTTCTGCACTAACTGCTAAAAGCATATTGTTAAAAACCAGAACCACCGCTAAGAACAAAATCATAAACCGTTTCATGTTAATATCTCCTCAAATTAAAGTAGGATTCTGCATATTTCAACGCCCTCATTATATTGTCGGTTACATAATTTGTCAAGAGCCATAATAAAATTTTGAAAATGAGTGTGTATAAAGTGAATTGTAAAAGTAAAGTAGACTTTAGTTATTAATTAATATATTTTACTTTTACAATTCACCGACTTCAAATACGAATAAAAAATACGCAAAAAATCTACCAACTAATACATATACTCGTACTAATTGATAGATTTATAAATTGTCATTCAAAATATATTTATTTTTTCTTGCCGCCGCTTTTTTTACTTCCTAAATCTGCAATTATAACAGCTGCCAATAAACCTATTGCTAAAATAATTGCGAGCTTCGTCATATCTTCTGAAACTGGTGACGATGCAACGAAATCACTAGCCAAACTGCCTGAACCTATGTTTAAATTAACGTTGCTAGCCTCAACATCTGGACCATACTTGGCAACATCTGAAATCACATTGCGAGGCATAGCCGATTTAGACACTATATTTATTATAATAAAAATACCAGCAATTAGTATTAAAATCCTTTTCCAATACTTTGACAAAAAATTCTTCATTTCTATTTTCCTCCTTGATACGTTCAATACACAAATATTATAATTCAGATTACATAAT
>CAZTCE010000237.1:0-2159 GCA_964612205.1 uncultured Eubacteriales bacterium
TTTAGGACATTTTCAAAAATTAATATATAGGATTTTATCAAAAATTAATCATAAAAAAATAAAATAATAAAAAAAACTACTTGACAAATCAAAACTACAAATGTAGTATTTATATAGAACTACAATTGTAGTTTGAAAAGGAGGAGGTAAAATGAAAGATATTTCAAAATCAGAACTTGAGGTTATGCAATTTTTATGGAAAAACGGTGAAAGTACATCAGTGGAAATTGTAAAAAACATTAGTAGCAAAAAGGAATGGAAAAGCAACACTATTATGACGTTAGTTTCAAGGCTTGTTCAGAAAGGTTTTATTGAGTCAATAAAAAACAAAGGGGATTTGATAATATATAAGCCTACGGTGTTGGAATATGATTATAAATCGAAAGAAACTAATAGTTTTATTGAAAAGATGTATGATGGTTCAGTAAACGATATGCTAGTTGCTTTTGCTAAATCAAAAAAATTAACAAAGAAGGATTTAGAAGATTTAATTAAATTAATTGATGATTAGGAGGCTAACTATGATATGTTTAGAAAATATATTTGCAAATATTTTATCCATGTCGACAATAGCAAGTTTGATTTTTGTTATTATCATTTGCATTAGAAGTTTTTTAAAAAAGAAGATTAGTTTTTCAAAAATAAATTTGCTATGGATTGTTTTTATTTGCACATTAATAATTCCAATTAAATTTTCAAGTTACTTAAGCATAAAAAATTTTTTGCCGGAAGCAAATTCAATTTCATTTATAGATATGGAGAATGTTTTGAGGTTTGAAGAATCAGATAGCACGAGTGATGAACAAATAATTAATTCACATATTCCTTATACACGGTTTAATATGGTTAATAGTTATGTTTTCATTGATATTAAAAGATGTCATTGTATATTCGAAACTTCAAAAATCTAATGATGAAAAAGTATTCAAAATACAAGACACGGTTTATGAAATATTTGAGAAATGTAAAATGCGATTAGATTTACAAAGTGATATAAATCTTATAGTGCAAGATAAAATTAAAACGCCTTCTCTTTATGGGATTTTAAAACCAAAAATATTAATAACAAGCGATGTGCTAGCTTTATCCGAAAGTGAATTGGAATGTATTTTTATACATGAATTAAATCATTACAAAGCGAAGCATCACTATATTTATTTGGTGCTATTATTATTAAAAAGAATATATTGGTTTAATCCAGTAATTTATTTTGCAGATAAGATAATTAAACAAGATTTGGAATATATGGTTGATGAGCAAGTGCTAAGTTTGCTAAATGATAAGAAAATGTATTTTAAGACAATAATAAAAATATTAGCAATAAATAGTGGCTTGTCATGTTCTATTCCTAATATTTGTAATGGCAAGATTGAAGTGGAAAGGAGAATAAAACAGATGAAAAACAAAAAAATAGATACATCATTTTCGATAGTTTTAATTTGTATAATTATTTTATCACTATCAATGCTAACTATTTCGCTTGCTAGTGAAAAAGTGTACACAAATGAAGACAATCAAAATTTGTTTGATTTTAGTGGAGAAATTATTTCTGAAGAAAATGATGTTCAAACGAAAGCTCAAATAGTGAAGCCGCTTGCTGGTGCAATCATTACATCAACTTTTGGAGAACGTGTTAATCCTATAACTGGTGAAAAAATAGTTCATACTGGTGTTGATGTTACTTCACAAGAGAGCGATGAAATTGTTTCTATATTGGACGGTAAAGTAATATTGGCTACTTATAATAGCGGAAGAGGTAATCATATAAAAATTGAACATGCTGATGGAACAGTTTCAACTTATTCGCATGGCAAAGAGCTACTAGTAAAGGAAGGCGATGAAGTTAAAGCTGGTGAAAAAATAATGATTATGGGTGCAACAGGTTTGGCAACAGGAAAACATCTTCATTTCGAAATTATAAATTCTGACGGAGAGTACGTTGATGTAAATCAAATTTTTGAATAAGTTATTATGTCTGCTTATCAAGGTGTTTTTGATAGGCAGACATTTTTATATGGCGAATAAGATTTACTTTTGATATTCGCTTGTAATGATTTTTACCATTTCTTCGGGGGTTTCAATGCAATTGTTATTTAACCATTTCTTGATTATTACGTTCAATCCAGCTTTAAAAAATTCTATATGATAATCAATATGCT
>CAZTCE010000238.1:0-2150 GCA_964612205.1 uncultured Eubacteriales bacterium
CCCGTAGGAGTCTGGGCCGTGTCTCAGTCCCAATGTGGCCGTTGAGCCTCTCAGCTCGGCTACCGATCGTCGCCTTGGTAGGCCGTTACCCCACCAACTAGCTAATCAGCCGCGAGTCCATCTTTAAGCGGATTGCTCCTTTGGCATTTCTATCATGCGGTAAAAATGCTTTATGCGGTATTAGCACTGATTTCTCAATGTTATCCCCCTCTTAAAGGCAGGTTACTCACGTGTTACTCACCCGTCCGCCACTAAACTTTCGCCTCATGTAAACATTCGACTAAGTTCCGTTCGACTTGCATGTCTTATGTGCGCCGCCAGCGTTTCTCCTGAGCCAGGATCAAACTCTCAAATTAATATCTCATAGCTTTCGCTATTTAATTCTTAGTTTAATTATAACTCATTCGTTATCTTATTTATTGTACTGTACTAGTACTTTGTTTTTCTAAGTTTAAGCATCCGATTTTAATGCTCTTAACTTTTGAAAAAACTTCGCTTGGTTTTCTCTTATTTACTCATTGTTTACTTTTCAATGTGCTTGCCGTCGTTCCTGACGACTTCTGTATTATACTAAGGATGTTTGAATTTGTCAACAACTTTTTAAATATTTTTTTAAATATTTTTTGAAGCATTTTGAAGTGTTTCTGTCGCTGTCGACAGTTCATATATTAACACGGTATGCGACAAAAGTCAACAAAAATTTTAATATTTTTTAAAACTTTTTTTATCCATTTTTTGCCAACCTTGTAACCCTACATTTTAAGGCACTTCCACCAATATGATATCATCTCCAATTCGTTTAATTTTATTCCATGGAATTATTATGTCATTCTTATTTCCAATACTAAACATTTTTGTTGTCCCCGGAACAATTATTGCAGTGATTTCTCCCGTTTCAAAATTAGCCTCAACATCTTGCACATATCCAAGTCTTTTTCCATCAATCAAATTGATTACTTCTTTTTGTTTAAAAGTCAACGCTCTTCCCATTTATTTTGTTTATAATTCTGTCTTTTAATATAGAAGAAAGAATTATTTCTCCTTTCCTTAAAATTTATTCAAAACAAAAGAACCTACAATAATTTATGCAGATTCTTTCTTAGTATTACTTATATATTAAAATATTCTTGTTATTTTTTCCTTCGCTAACAACATCAATTTTATTTATTACTGGCACTTTTGGTAGCCCTAGCATTGTCAAAATTATTTACCGCTCCTATATACGCATACAAACCAATTTTACCATTCGAATACAAAAACTGCCTTTTCTTTAGTTTGCGTAAAAATTCTCTACGCTTACCATACATTCCGCACACATTTCTACTCAAATAAACGAAATTGATTTTAGAAGTACATATAATTAGTTTGTCAAACATCTGTTGACTAAAAACTCTTCTTTTCTTTGGTTCATAAACAATCTTCTCCACCTCCAACACAGAAAAAAAAGGAGATGCTTTATTAGAGCATCCCCAAAAACAGTACTAAATTATTTTAGTTTACTTTTATACAATTACTGCTTTGTTTCTATGTGCGTTGCATAAGCGAGCAAGAAGCCCGCTCGTGCAAAAAACTTACTCCTTTAGCTTAATTTGCCAAGCTTTTTTAATTTTACTTTTTTTCTATTTCATAAGGTGAACCAGAAGTGCCATCGCCAGTGCCAGTAAGTTTTATTTGAGAAGAACTTAAAGTCACTAGCGGATATACTCTATATCCCATACCACTAGTCGCACCATACGATTCGTAGAAGGCTTTGCCAGATACTATGTCGCCCAAGTACATAACATGAGCAACACATTGCATACCGAAACTAGCATTAGTGTTAACCACAGTACAAAACGGTGAAGCCAGCCAACCACCAGCTCCTATGATATCACTTACTGTTAAATTGTATTCACATGGAGCATAGGCCTCAAACGTATTACTGACATATACTGGATTATCTGATGTTGGTGTTCTATATTTAAATCCATCACTATCTGTTGCTTCAACACCTCCTCCATCATAATCATAAAATATCGCTGTATCCCCATTTCCATGGTCTATTTTGGTATAAGTATTCCCTTTATATTCTATTGTCCCAGATACATCCTCCATCCACCCAGGATAATATGCATATCTCGTTGGCGTCGTTGTAGGCGTATATCCACAAG
>CAZTCE010000239.1:0-2132 GCA_964612205.1 uncultured Eubacteriales bacterium
ATATTAGTATTGATTTTATTATAGAAGTTATGCTATAATTTAGTCGTGTTAGCAAGAAACGATTTAATATTCAAAGAATAAAAAATTTAAGAGCAAAATTGTTTGATTAGCACTTTCAAGAATTGAAAATTACAAGATAAGATAATGGAGTATGAAAATGAAAAAAGTGTATTTTAACGAAACAAAAATAAATATTGTAACATCTTTTTGGAAAAACAAGGGGGTTTTTGGCACTTTTAAAGTTAATATATTGTATAAAAGAGAGTAATAATAGTCCGTTAATGGGTTATTGTTACTTTTTTTGTTTTGGAGGTATAAGTTGTATGAATAATGATAAATTTCCAATAATAGAGGTTGGACATATATTTAATGAATTTTCTGGTAAACTTAATAAATACGTTAAATTAGAAAATCGAAGTATAGAAATTGATTATCCATGTAGGTTGGACGCTATGGCAATAAATCCTGCAGCGGTTTGTTACAATACAGATATGGTGTTTACTCCAGGTGAAGTTGTAATTTCACTGAAAAAGTTTATAAAAGTGAAAATCGTAGTTAATGATGAAAATAAAGGAATATTAAATATATCAAGTAAAACTAAAAGAAAAGTTTTGGTAAAGCATGCTTACTTATTGATGTGTCAAGCTTTAAATGTAAATCCCTCTTTGAGTATAGAAGTGGAAGATGAGGATATTCCTAAGCATTGTGGATTTGGTTCAAGTAGCTCAACGATAGCTAGTGTTGCGGCAGCTATTAATGAATTATATTCTTGCCCCATTTCTAATGCTGATTTGATTAAGTATTTAGCATCTAATCATGGTGAAGAAATAAATGATAGTGATGAAAATAATTTAAAGGTTGTTCAATGTATAGGCGGTGGTGCTACAAATGGATTAACAGACGAAGGGATACTTATAATTGCTGGTAAATCAACGATAATAGCAAAAATGAATTATAATGCAGATGTTTTAATTGCTTTACCTAATGATTACATTCAAAAAGATGCCAAAGTATTAATGGAGTTAGAAGAAAAAAATTTATGGAAATTTAAAAGAACCGGAGAAAAATATTCGGAAAAAATAGCGTACGATTTATTGCATAAGGCATTACCTGGAATGGCTAATAGTAGCATAAAGGAATTAGCAGATGTTGTTTTTGATTATAGGTTTAATATGGGAAGCAACGAAAACTGTTCTTTTGTTTATGATGGATTAATGCAAATAAGTGATAACATAAGAGTTTTGTATCAAGAAAATAAATGCGATTTCTTAGCATTATCGTCTGTTGGACCTGCTTTTTTTGCAATTGTAAAAAACGATGCACAAAAGAAACAATGTAAGCAACATATGGAAAAATTTGGTTTGAAAGTTATGGAAACTTCTATTTGCAATAGCAAATATATTATTCACAAAATTGAAAAGACACAAAATTTTTGGCAAAAAACAGAAACTGCAAAATCTTTTAGAGAAAAACCTATTTCAAAATATGTGACTGATGCAATTGACTCTCTAGATATAAAAAACAAAAATTGTATAGACATTGGTTGAGGAGGTGGAAGATATTCAAAATATTTAATTGAAAAAAATGCTAATGTTTTAGCAATAGATAAGAACCCGGAAATGTTTAATGAAAACGATAAGATAAATTTTATAACTGCAATAATGGATGATATTCCCGTAAAAGATGAGTCGTTTGATTTGGCTCTTTCTATAGGCGTACTTCATAACGCAATTACATTAGATGAATATATATCTTCGATAAATGAGTTACATAGAATTTTGAAACGTGGAGGAAAAGCAGTTATATCAGTTTTTACAAATGATGTTATTGATAAAGATTTGACTTTTATTAGTACAATTAATTATTTACCTCGAAATAGACCACCTATGGTTTTATTAAGTAAGGAACAAATAAATAAGTATTTAGAACAAGCCGGGTTTAAAATAAATAAAAAAATCGATGAACATATTACAAATGTAGGAAGTGGACAACGAAATGTATACACCATTCTTATTCAAAAATAAAATTTATACAATTTCTACCAGAAATTATTTAGATGATTATTCAATCACTAAACATAATAAAATAGATATGACTTTATCTGGTAAATATTTAAGTACACAGAATAGTAC
>CAZTCE010000240.1:0-2123 GCA_964612205.1 uncultured Eubacteriales bacterium
ATCTCGCCGGAGGTCGAGAGCATCCCTTCCTCGCGCACGGAGGTGATGCCGTGCTGGGCCCAGGTGGTCAAAAGATCGATGTTATACCCGCCGGAGCCCGCCACATGAACGTGGGAGTCGATCATGCCGGGCATAAGCGTGCAGCCGGAAAGATCGATCACGGTGTCGCCCGCGAGATCTTTGCCGATGGCGGCGATGGCGCCGTTTTCCACCAGCACATCGAGCACCTGCCCGTTATAATAGCCGTCCAAAAGCTTTGCCCCGCGCAAAACGATGCTGCTGCCGTTTTCCGGCTCGCCGCTCGGCTCTCCGGAGGCCAGTGCGCCCGCGCTCAGCGAAAAGGCCAGAAGCAAACACAAAACCCATGCCGCGAATTTTTTCATAGCTGTTCTCCTTTTTCTTCCGGTGGGAGGCGTTCCGCCTCTGCTGATCACGATACCAGCCCCGAAAGCGCTTGTCAAGCCCGCGCTTTTGCCCGGCAGGGAACGGCATAATATGCAAAAAATGCTCGCCAAACTGGAAATTGTAAAATTCCTGTTAAAGGCAAGAATTTTAAGTAAATGGAAGAAAAATAAAGATATTACCAGAAAACACAGGAAGAAAAGCCCAAAACGGCCTTTGAAGGAGTTTGCAGAATAAATATTAAATGACTAAAATGGAAGCAATAGTTTGCAAAATCGGACAACTGCGCACGAAATGCGCACTTTTCCCCGCCTCCTGCCGAACGCGCGGCGTCGTCTCCTGGGTACAATATTGGATGCGGCGACCCAAATCAGGAGGGAACCAATCGATGCGAACGATAACGCAAATCCAGATCGATGACTTTCATCAGCACATGATCCTTGAGGAGAAAAGCCCCGCCACGGTGGAGAAGTATCTTCGGGACATCCGCGCTTTTGCCGTCTTTGCCGGCGCGCGGGAGATCACAAAGGAGGTGGTCATGGAATACAAGCAGCGCCTGCAGGAGCGCTACGCCGCCCGGTCGGTCAATTCCATGCTGGCGGCGATCAACCGCTTCCTTGGCCATCTTGGCTGGAGCGATTGCCGCGTGCGGGCGCTGAAACTGCAAAAAAGTGTGTACTGCGCTGCCGAGCAGGAGCTCACGCGCGAGGAATACCGCCGTCTGCTCAAGGCTGCCGAGGGCGATGAACGGCTGCATCTGGTCATGCAGGCCATCTGCAGCACCGGCATCCGCGTATCGGAACTGCGGTTTTTCACGGTGGAGGCCGCCATGCGCGGCGAGGTGGTCGTGCGCTGCAAGGGCAAAACGCGAACCATCCTGCTGCCGGGCAAGCTCTGCCGCCGGCTCACGGCCTATGCCGAGCGCCATGGCATCGCCGCCGGAACGATCTTTCTCAAGCGCAGCGGCCAGCCGCTGGATCGCAAGACGGTCTGGGCCCAGATGAAGGCCCTTTGCCGCGCGGCGGGCGTGGACGGACGCAAGGTGTTTCCGCATAACCTGCGAAAGCTCTTTGCCCGCGCGTTTTACGCCGTGGAAAAAGACATCGCGAAGCTCGCGGACGTTCTCGGCCACAGCAGCATCGATACCACGCGCATTTACATCATCTCCACCGGCACGGAACACCGCCGGAAGATCGAACGACTGGGCCTTGTGGCCTAGGAAAAGAAAGATCCCGACATAATTCATATTATGTTCTTTTTTACCGCTCTCCTATAGGAGAAAAACTGGGTCGCGAAGCAAAAAAATACCCGGCATGATCCATATTATGCCCACACAATAATAAAATAACGCGCGCGCGCGAGGGAATTTCTGCCTGCCCGCGCCATTTTGCGCGCAGAAGACCACACACTCTCCGCTGTCTCGAAAAAAGCAGGGCGGTGAGTGCCCTTGTCATATTCGGGCACCGGCCCGAACGATAAGAGAATTGAAATTTTTTTGCATTTTCCGCCCACTTTTTCCCGTCGCCATCTTGATTTTCCGAAGCGCATGTGCTATATTTTTCCTAAGACCCTGGGTACGGGGTCTCTATACCCTTTTGTCCTGACATAATATGAATTCTGTCCCAATTGGGTGGGGCGGGGTCGGTGTCAGACAGCGTTCGACAAATTTTGCGCCATGGAACGCCTATACTGGTGGCGGCCCATGACGCAGCCGAATAAGC
>CAZTCE010000241.1:0-2064 GCA_964612205.1 uncultured Eubacteriales bacterium
CTCTATAACGGTTGCAATTTCCGCTCTTGTAACAGTTGCTTTCGGATCAAAACTTCCATCACTTCTTCCTTCTAAAAGTCCAATTTGTTGCATTATAGAAACTTTTTCTCTAGCCCATTCAGAAATGTTTGCTTCATCAGTAAACTTTACTGACTCATTAACTTTCATTACATCAAAAGATCTAACCAATTTATAATTTTTCAAATAATTGTGTAATATAACTGCAAGTTGCTCTCTTGTGATTGATTCATTTGGTCTAAACTCTCTTTTCGAATATCCATCGATTATATCATTTTTATTCGCCCAAGCAACATAGTCTGTGAACCATTCGTCATCTTTCATATCCCAGAACATATTCACATAGCGAGGATATGATTTTGTAACTCCATCGACAACCTTTGTGGTTCTTAATTCATCGCCTGTCAATCTCCAAAGTACTGTAACAATCATAGCTCTACTCATATTAGTTTCTGGTTCAAATTTGTCATTTGTGATTCCTTTAAAATATCCCTTTTGAATCACATTACGCATTGCGTCATATGCCCAATGATTCGCAATATCCGTATATTTGCTAGGGTCACCTTTAACAGGCAAGTATACTCCAAAAGACACGCCAAAGAAATTCATACAAATTACTAACATAACTAAAAAAGCAAAAATTTTTTTCGATTTCATTTTTTCATCCTCCTATTTTTAAATTATTTTATGCAAGTTGCTTCCATCTTCATTGCAAGAATACCACGAATAACTACTATCTTCATTAGAAAGTAATACATAGAAAGCTCCGTTAATTCTATAAACAGATTCAATTTCATAATTTGAATAATCTTGATCTAAATCAACAAACTCAGCACCCTCTAACTTAAGTTTTGAATTGTCAATTTCAAAGAATTGTGTTACATCTCCATATATAAATTTTTTCCAATCAGGAGTGTCTACATTCCATACTGGTTCAACCGAATATTCTGTGTATTGTTGATATAAAATTTCGTCTTTATTTTCAGGATTGTTGTATAAATATGGTTCAACATCTCGAGCTACAAATTCTTTATAATCATATTTTATGTTCCTTGTGTATAAATAATATCTTGTGTTTGGTTTAGTCGCTGTTGTAAGCTCATTCGTTGATAATACATAATAAATTTCATTATCAATTTTTGCCACATCATTAAATTCTAAATACACGTTTACCATATCATCTTCCAAAAACTCTCTAACAACTAAAGTGGTTTTATAATTTTTCAAATCAACGACGAATAGACTAGCACTACCATCTGAATTTGCTGATGTAAAATAAAGCTCATCTCCTAATTGCTTTAAGAAGTTGATATTATATCCCTGTGCCAATGTATAGAACATTTTATTAGTGATTGAAAAAGTTTCAGAATTATATGAAGAAACATATAAATTGTTAACACCATCCATATTTTTTATATAAAGAAACAAATCCTCATTCATATAAACAACTCTACCATCAACAAACTTTTTATAGTCACCATTTACATCGCCTTTTAGTGAAATATAATATGTTATGCCATTCGTTGAAAAAACAAGATTATTATTTATAACGAATAATTTGTCATAAATAGAATTCTTAGATTGTGCAACTTGTACTGTTGACGAATTTTGCTTATTATATCTAAAAATTGACTTTGAATAGTTGTCAACAAAATATGTATAATTTCCATATTCTAATATATTTTCGCTTTGATTATAGACTGTATATTCATTCTTTGAATAATTGACATTATTAGATAATGGTGATTTATTAGTATCTAAATTCATAAAAATCACTAATACTACTAAAACGATCACTATTGCTAGCAACATTATTACTCTTTTCTTTTGCACTTAAATTCCTCCTAACTTTTAAATTCAGCTTTTAGCCTATTTATTTTTACGCCTTTCTCACTAAACTTTCTTTCGTATTCGGTAAGAACATTGCTTTCATCATTAAGAGAATGTAAATCTCGCGTTACCTCAACTAAATTATATCCATGTTGAGTTAATATCTCAAGAGAAAAATCAAATAAATTGTCATTATCAGTTTTCATTATTATTGAT
>CAZTCE010000242.1:0-2060 GCA_964612205.1 uncultured Eubacteriales bacterium
TCTTGGCACAATTTTTTTTCACTTTAAAATTCAATTTTTACCACAATTCAAATTTGATTTTTCCTTTATTTTTCAATACTTTCAAGCGTCAAAATTTAAAATGTTTCACGTGAAACATTTTTGTTTTGACAAATATTGTTTATATCTATGGTCATACTCTGCTATATAAACTAATATTTAAAATGCCACGAAGTCCGTCCCCGTGGCATTTTTTCATTTTTTCTTTACTATTTGGTTAATTTTATTTCTATTCACATGTAACACTTCAGCAATCTTTCTATTTGACCAATTCTTTTCCTTTAAAAACATGCATGTTTCATATAAGCTTTGCTCGTTTAAACGATTGGTATTATATATCATGTTGTTGATTTCCGAATGATTTTCTTTTACTTCTGGGGAATATTCTATGAATTCTTCTGAGAAATAATGAATGAATTTAAATAAATCGAGATATTGTTTCGTTCCAAAAATTTGCATTGCTAAATTTTCGTCGAAAATATTTTTTTTGAGAATATAATCGTTATAGCTTGAATAGATATATTCATCTGGCTTTGATACTAAATTTGCCTTTACTGGATTATTATGAATATAAGCAATACAATTGTATAATTGCTGTTCTGTGTTTATTGGTTCACTTCTGAATCTATCTCTAAAAAGATATCCAACACGGTTTTCAGATTCATTATAAAATTTAGCAAACGCCGTATCTACTGACTTCATATATTTACTAAGCACATTAACATTTTGCGTGTTCAATAAGATATGTGCATGATTTCCCATTATGCAATATGCCACAATATACATTTGCCCGTCTATTACTTTGTCGAGCATGATTTTATAAAATTTATTTTTGTAAAAATCCGTATAAAAAATATGTTTTCTTTCAATTCCTTGAACCATAACATGTGAAAAATTTGAATTAACATCTCTCCTTGCTCGTCTTGGCATTTTACCTCCTTTCTTCGACATATATATCGGTTAAATTTATTTTTCACAAATATGATGTTATCAAATTCTTCTAAAAAAAGCAATATTTTTTTTGCAAATGTGTCACAATGAAGAATTGTATATAACTAAAAAATAATTTCAAAAATGTTTCACGTGAAACATTTTTTATTTTGAGTCTTGAAAACCTTTATTTTACTGTTCTTTCACAATTTGTTTGAACTAAAAAAACATAAAAATTTAGAAAATGCCACGGGGACGGACTTCGTGGCACTCTCAAATTTTTATCATTATTACAAATCATTTTTATCATATACAACATTTCATATAAAATTAACTTCAATCAAAAAAATGTTTCACGTGAAACATTTTAGTTTTCAGATCTTAAAACACCCTATTTTTGTACACTTTTACAGCTTAACCAAACTCAAAAAAACGCAAAAAAATTTATGTTTTTACTAAATTCAACCCACACATTTTTATGCCAATAAAAATAACGTTGAAAGTATATGAATTTCGAATTAAAATAAAATAATGCCACGAAGTCCGTCCCCGTGGCATTGTTTTATTTTAGCGGCGTTTTTGAAGGTGTGCCGGCTTTTCTTGGGTATTGTTTTGGTGTATGGCTAGTTTTTTCGATTATTATGATGTTTCTTTCGATATCGCTATCTGGCAAGTTGAATGTTTCTTTTGAAATTATTTTGCCGCCTAGGATTTTTATTGCTTTTTCTGCTTTTTCTAGTTCGTCAATTGCATTGCCTTTCATGCATATAAATTTGCCTCCAATTTTTATAAATGGCAGACACAATTCTGATAACGTGGTCAAATTTGCCACCGCTCGTGCTGTTACAAAGTCGAATTTTTCTCTATATTCAGGATTTTTTCCAAAGTCTTCTGCTCGTCCATGCACTGCATTAATTCCCACCAAATTCAATTCTTTTGTAACTTGATTTAAAAAATTTACTCGTTTGTTTAATGAATCTAACAATGTGACTTTCACGTCTTCTCTAATTATTTTTATCGGAATTCCTGGAAATCCTGCACCTGTTCCAACATCTATGAGTGAAGCACCTACTGATATGTATTTATTTATTGTTAATGAATCTATAAAATGT
>CAZTCE010000243.1:0-2056 GCA_964612205.1 uncultured Eubacteriales bacterium
CACCAAAACTTACATGTAGGCCCGGTGCTCCATGCTCAAAAAAGTGTTACGCAGCCAAGATCGCTAGAATCAGAAGTAATGTAGCTGCTTCGTATCAAAGGAATTTGAAAATCTTGATCGACGACCCAGACGGATACTGGCAACAGGTCAAGGTAGCGGTTGCACTATCGAAGTTCTTCCGGTTTCATGTGTCTGGCGATATTCCGGATTCGGAGTATTTCGACCGTATGGTCCGTGTCGCAAAAGACGTTTCCGCAACTCAGATCCTTTGTTTTACTAAGAAGTACGAAATTGTGAACGGATACATAGCATTCCATGGAGAACTTCCTCCAAACTTACACATTGTATTTAGTGGTTGGCCAGGCATTGAGTTCCATAATCCGTACAACTTACCAGAAGCCCATGTGATTTTTCGCGATGGGAACACCACGGCAAACTTAGATATTGCAAAGCATTGTGGTGGTAACTGCCAGGATTGTGCAGTTACTGACACAGGTTGTTGGACGTTAAAACATGGAGAGCAGGTGGTTTTTAATGAACATTGAGTGTGTGGTTTCTGATGCTGTACGGGGTAGAATCGTATCGATGGCCGACAGGGTCTTTGAAAAAATCCGAGATGAGTGGGACGTTTGTAAATTGAAGTGGTTCAGACCAAAGGCCAGAAAGAGACAGATTGAAAGTAGGGTATTCATGCGAAGTATAGGAGAAGTATATAGTATGCTTCTCATGAATACCGAGTATGATACTATCAGCTACGAGGAAATCTTTGAGTTTCTGAAAGCGGTACATAATTTCCCAGATTTGGTTTATTCTATTCCACTAAAAGAGAAAGAGGTATATGAACTTGATTTATCTGGACAATGCGGCGACGACCCCGATGAGGGAGGAAGTTTTGAATGCGATGATGCCGTATCTGAAGAACAGTTATGGGAATGCGGACAGCCTTCACTCTGTGGGGAGGACAGCTAAAAGGGCCGTAGAAGACGCTAGGAGAGCCGTAGCCCGGTTTATTTCGGCCCCTGAAACAAGTATTTTATTTACATCTGGAGGCTCAGAAGCCAACAGTTTAGCTGTCATGGGAATTCTGAACACGTTGCGTAGCGCAGGGAAGAAACACATCGTTACTACAAAGTGTGAGCATCATTCTGTCCTTGAAGCAATGAGAGCGGCTGAGGAGCAAGGTTTTGAAGTGACTTACTTACCAGCAGACAGAAGTGGAATTGCAGATATCTCCGATGTGGTTGACTCCTGTCGCCCAGAAACTGGTCTGGTATCTGTTATGCACATGAATAATGAAATCGGATCTGTACAAGATATTCAGAAGATCGCAGTTGTAGCACACAAATTCGGAGCCCTGTTTCATACGGATTGCGTACAGAGCGCCGGTACCTATAAAATCGACGTCAATGAAATTGACGCAGACCTACTTACATTGTCGTCTCACAAGTTATTTGGACCGAAGGGGGCAGGATGCGTATATGTGAGGAACCAATCATTGCTTCGGCCAATCATATATGGTGGAGAGCAAGAATACGGTTTGCGTGGAGGAACAACAAATGTCGCGGCAGTTGTCGGGTTCGGCAAGGCGTGTGAGCTGCTGAGTGGTACGGAGAATGATACATATGTTGAATGCGCCAGCCGGAGACAGAATTTCCTACTTCAACTGGCAAGTCAACTGGAACCAGATGAGTTTAAAATTAACTTTGGCAGTATGGCAGGAGCCGAAAAAATCATCAATATTCAATTCTCAGGCGTTGACGCAGAGACTCTGGTTCTTTTAACTGACACTCAAGGTCTGTGCATCTCGGCTGGAGCCGCGTGTAGCTCGAATTATACGGCTCCCAGCCATGTGTTGACGTCGATTGGATTATCTGAAACAGAGGCCAGATCATCTGTGCGTTTTTCATTCTCGGCCAATAATACCTACGAAGAAATGATTGAGGCAGCTAATATTGTCTCACAGGCTGTTAGAACTATTAAAAATGGACAAGCAACTCAAAAACTTTGATTTTTGAGCCAATTTTGAAAACCTGCAAACCCTTGGAAGCACTGGGTT
>CAZTCE010000244.1:0-2027 GCA_964612205.1 uncultured Eubacteriales bacterium
TAATTATATTATTAAATTAGGTATGGATAAATTACAAAAGATGCCGTCAGTAAGTCATCCATTATTTAGATTTGGTAAAGATGGATATACATATGATGATTATTTGAAAAAGGAACTTGAATATAACAATGGCAATATGACTGAAGAAGAATTTGAAGCATATAAAAAAGCTTTAGAAGAATCATTAGGATATCAAACATATGTAAATTATACTATTGAAACACAAACATTCTTGTTCTTATGTATGTTTTTTGGCCAAGAATTAAGTTTAGTTGATCTATTAGCTTATATAGAAAAAAATTATGCATGTGAATTTATATTATCTACAAAGTTAACTGATATTTATGTAAATACCAGAACGCTTATTAAATGGCCTGAGGCTATTAGAATTAAAATTACTAAAGAACCATATGGACCAGAGAATAATATGTATGTATTAAAACGTAATATATTCTTTGATATGAATATAGTAGACTATTCTAACTGTTATAACTATAAATGGAATCGTGAAGGAGGCATAGAGGAAGCATCATTAACAGATGAAGATTATGGAATTGCTACACTCGCAGTTGATCAAGAAGGCAATGAATCTCCATACAGCGATAGTGCATGGGTAGAATGTGATTTTACTGGAGTGCCTATTAGAACAATTACTAAAGGTAAATCGGCAGTACCATATTACACAACAACATTACCATCAAAAACAGCACGAGAATATATTGTTCAATCGCAACTTTATGGTGACCAAGATGATTATCATGATCTAGAGAAATATTTACCTAATATTTATGAATCATATGATGCAATTCATGTTGCCCCAAATTATAGTTTATACGATAGTTTTTATGGCAACAACTTTACTAGACTTATTAATGAGACAATAATAGATGAAGATGGAATATGTCTTGTAAATAATGATATTATGCAACGTATGAATTACAGAGATGGAAGTGGAAGTTATTGGCTTAGCTCATATGCACAGTTATCTTATGATGAGTTATATTTCGAGAGACAGGGCTTTTTTGATGAGGAAGAATACAATAGCATTAATTACAATACGCAAACACGGATATCTCATAACGGATCAATAAATATAACACAGTATGATGATAATAATAATAGAACTGATATTACGATGTCAGTAGATGAAGGGTTTATTTACGAGCCCGAGGATGATGAAGATGATGTCTATTATGAGTTTGGTATTTATAATTATGGTATATTCTGTTGGCGAACAGTTATAGACACAGAGAAAGGAACTAGAAGAAAATATAGAGCTGGAATATCTAGCGATGGTATAATTTACGGTGAATTATCACACCCATTAATGATTAAACTTAATGATACTACTACATATACTTATAATAATACAGAAGATGTAACAGTAGATTTATCTGAACTTGGTACAAAGAATACTAAAGTAACAAACTGGGATACTGCATTAACACCAGGACATTATTATTCTGATCTTGATGCTACTAATGCACCATATAATACATTAAGTGGACAATTACAAGGACCAGTAGTGTTTACTAACAAAGAAACATTTGGATTCTGTGGTACTGTTGAACGTATCGGGGATAATCTTGTTATTCAGCATCTGTATTCCGGAACAAACTGTGATATGAATCAGTATATTCGTAAAGGTGTATCAACTTCTAGTGATACATTTATAGGTATGGCGGATGTTGATAATGATGGATGGATCTTTGGTGAATGGTATTGTGTAGAATTTAGTACAGGTTCATCTCATGCTTGTGCACCATTTGGGCTTACGGGAGTTCCAGCTTAATATATATATCAAAAATAATATAATATCCTAGGGAATTATTCCCTAGGATATATTTTATTTAATAATATTTTTTATATTATTCAGCACTTGGAATTGCATAATCTACACAATACCAATTACCCCATGTAATTGTTTCTTTTTTATTAGAATCTACTGTAATCTTTCCTCTTCTAATATATTCAGAAACAGCAGTTAAATCATCTGTATCTGCATATAATTTCTGAGTAATAGAAGT
>CAZTCE010000245.1:0-2012 GCA_964612205.1 uncultured Eubacteriales bacterium
AATTTAAAGAGATGTTTAATAGAAAATAAAATAAAATTTGAAAGAATATAGAGGAGAATAATTATATGGATAACAAAGTTTTAAGAATTTCGACAAAATCAAATCCTAATTCTGTAGCAGGTGCTATTGCAGGAACTATAAAAGAAGAGGGAAAAGCAGAATTACAAGCAATTGGTGCAGGTGCTTTAAATCAAGCTATTAAAGCAGTAGCAATTGCAAGAGGTTTTGTAGCATCATTAGGAATGGATTTAATTTGTGTACCAGCATTTGTAGGGGTTCAAATTGATGATGATGAAAAATCAGCAATAAAGATAATAGTCAGAGAAGAAAAAAGATAGGAGGATATGGATATGAATGTTACAAATAGTTTAGTTAAAACGCAAGAGAAGAAAACATTTAATAATTTTTTAATGGGAGATGCTATAAAAAAGAAAATAAATGAAACTGTAGGTGGAGCAAATGGTCAAAGATTTATTACTAGTATATTATCAGCAGTTAGTACTAATCCAGCATTACAAGAATGTGAACATGGTTCTATAATATCAGCTGCCTTCTTAGGTGAAGCATTAAAATTAAGTCCAAGTCCTCAACTAGGACAATATTATTTAGTTCCTTTTAATAAAACAATAAAAAATGCAGATGGCAGCTCATATCAAATTAAAGTTGCTCAATTTCAATTAGGATACAAAGGGTACATACAACTTGCAATTAGAAGCGGTTATTATAAGAAAATAAATGTATTAGCAATAAAAGAAGGAGAACTTATTAAATATGATCCTTTAGCTGAAGAATTAGAAGTTAATTTAATAGAAGATGATGACATAAGAGAACAAACTCCAACAATAGGTTATTATGCAATGTTTGAATATGAAAATGGCTTTAGAAAAACATTATATTGGTCTAAAAAGAAAATGTTAGCACATGCTGATAAATATTCAATGGCATTTAATAAAAACGATTATGAAAAGCTTTTAGCAGGAAAAGTATCGCAAAAAGATATGTGGAAATATTCTTCGTTCTGGTACAAAGATTTTGACGGTATGGCTTATAAAACGATGTTAAGACAACTAATTTCAAAATGGGGAATTATGAGTATCGATATGCAAAATGCTTATGAAAAAGATATGGCTACAATTAAAGAAGATGGTAGTTATGAATACATTGAAAATGATAATAGTGTAATTGATGTTCCTACAAGTAGTGTAGAGACTACACATGATACAGAAACGGTAGTAGAAAATGAACAAGTAAATAAAGAAACAGAAACAAGTGTGGCAATTGATAATAATTATGTGCCTACAATTGATGAGGTGCCTCAAGAAACGATAAAAGAACCTGAGGTGGCAAAAGATACTACTATGTTAAAAAATGATACTAAAAATAGCCTTTTGGATGATTTTTTTAATTAGTATTTGAAATTCAGAAGATAAAACTTTGAAAGGAATGATATGAATGGAGGGATGGATAAGCCTGTATAGAAAGTTCATGAATTGGCAATGGTATAAAAATTCCAATGTGAAGGCAGTGTTTATCCATCTTCTTTTATGTGCAAATCACAAAGAAGAGATGGTGGGCAGAAGAATTGTACATCGTGGCCAGTTGATAACCTCTAGAGATAGCTTATCAGAAGCTACAGGTTTGAGTCCTCGAGAAATAAGAACTTGCTTATCTAAATTAAAATCTACAGATGAAATCGAGGTAGAAACAACTAATAAATATAGTGTAATAACTATTAAAAAATATGATGTGTATCAAAGAAGTTTTGAAGAGGGAGCGACCAGCAAAACGACCAGCAAAACGACCAGCCAAAAAGAGACAATAGCGACCAGCAAAAATGAGGTACAAGCGACCAGCAAAATAAATCTTGAAATGCTTGAAAACAAAGGAAAAGAAAAAAATACAACAGAAAAAGCGACCAACAAAAACAAGGCGACATCGACCAGCAAAAATGAGGTACAAGCGACCAGCAAAATGGCCAGCAAAGCGACCACAAACAATAATATATATAATAA
>CAZTCE010000246.1:0-2011 GCA_964612205.1 uncultured Eubacteriales bacterium
CTATATAAATAATATAGAACAAACTAAAAGATTGCAATAAAATTTTAGCAGTAAATTATATAATTTACTGCTTGGAATCTTAATCTATCAAATTTTTTAAATCATTTATAAACTTAGTAATAAAATCCTCTTCTTTTTCTTCTTCAATGACAAGAGGCGAAGAAATTTTATCTTGCTTGTCATAAGCGATTCTAACAACTTGACTATCATCAGGCTTTTGCATTCCAAGTTGATATTTAGCATATTTTTCGATATAACTTAAATCCGTTTTACTCTCAATGTCTGAAGTCAACTGTTGATTTAATGCAACAGCAGAATTCAAATCTTTTTCCAACGAATTAACCTGATTAAACTTTTCATTTATCTCAGCATAACGAACACAAATCATAAAAAACGCAGATATGGCAAGCATACTACAAAAGGCAGTTCTTTTTATTCCCTGCTTTTTTAATTTTGAAGCTTTTGATTTTGGCTTAGAAAGTTTCATTTCCTTAGGTTTTGGAAGTTCAACTTTCTTTTTTACCATAACCGGAATATCAATATCATAATTTGATTTTGAACGTGTCCTTGAAGTGGTATTCTTCGATGTGCTTGTTTTAGTAGCAGTTCTATTTGCCGTTGTGCGAGAATTAGTTTGAACTTTTCTAGCTGTAGACGATTTTGAATATGCAACATTAGAAGTAGCACTTTTACTACTTCTGCTGTTTCTATTATAATAGTTATTATAATCGTACTGTACAGCTGGCAATTTGAACTCTCCTCTCGATTTTAGTTATATTTTTCTTTCAAAAACTCTTAACTTAGCACTCTTAGACCTTGAATTTATTTCTTGTTCCTCATTCGATGCAACTAAAGGTTTCTTTGTAATTATTTTTCCATAAGACTTCATACCGCATACACATTTTGGAAAATCTTTTGGACATTTACAAACACCTTGTAAATCTATAAAAGCATTTTTAATTATTCTATCTTCTAAAGAATGAAAAGTGATTACACAAATTCTTCCACCATCATTCAAAATTTCAACACCATCATATATTGCTTTTCTTAGTTCTTTTAATTCGCCATTTACCTCAATTCTTAAGGCTTGAAAGATTCTTTTTAAAGAATCAATAGCCACCTTATTTGGTACACAACTTCTTATTAAATCTGCTAATTCATAAGTTGTTTTAATTTGCTCTGTTTCTCTGCACTTTATAATTCTATTTGCAATTTTCTTTGAAAATTTTTCTTCACCATATTCAAAGAAGATTCTTTCTAAATCACTTTCAGAATAAGAATTAACGACATCACTCGCAGTTAAATCTTGCTCCTTATTCATTCTCATGTCAAGCTCAGCATTTTTAGTATAACTAAAACCTCTGCATGCTTCATCTATCTGATACGACGAAACACCCAAATCCAAAAGTATTCCATCGACCTTTTCAATTCCCAATTCGTTAACATGTCTTTTGATTTCTTCATGTCTTCCCCAAACGTATTTAACATTATTATAACTACTCAATCTTTTTTTCGAAGCTTCTAACGCTTCAGTATCTCTATCAATTCCGATTAACAAACCATCCGACGACAAGCGTTTAACTATTTCCGAAGAATGTCCTGCACCGCCAAGAGTTCCATCAACATAAATGCCATTAGGTTTGATATTCAAATTTTCTATACATTCATTTAGCATTATAGGTATATGCTTAAATTCCATATTAATACTCCTCGCTATAAATAGTTAAAAAGTTGTGACCCCTTGCAGGGCCACAACTCTTGACCCGATACCTTCATCGGTTTTTCTCATGTTAATCTTCTTTTGATTTTTCTTTTGTAAATTATAACTTTTTTCTTTTGTAAATTAAATATTCTTCATTTGTTTTTATTTAGTAAGTCTTTTGACTCATTAAATACCAAGCATTACCATTTTCTCAGCAATGTCATCAGAATCTTGAGAGTCATTATATTCGTTCCATTTTGATTTGCTCCAAATTTCAATTCTTGAAGACACACCAATTATAACTAATTC
>CAZTCE010000247.1:0-2008 GCA_964612205.1 uncultured Eubacteriales bacterium
GATAAATATAATCTCTTTTAATAAAATTTTTAAACATTTCATTAAACTCATTTTTATTATTAAATAAGTGCCAATACTCTTTTTCGTTCAGCTGCTTAACGAATTTGTTATTTATTCCCCTTGTAAGCATTGTTTTACGTTGATTAGAATCCAATTTATAAAATCCGATAACATCATAATCAACATAACCAGCACCATATCGAACACCACACCAAACCATATCAAGTAAAATTGCAAATTTAGACTTGATACATTTTTTGGACACAATATCCACTCTTTCGAACATGGATTTGTAATCCATGTTGCAAAGTCTTTTTAACAAATAATTAAAACTAGGCATCTTTATACCTCCTTATAAGCTTTTGTAAAAATTATATTCCAAGAAAAGATTTATTACAAGAAAATTATTCGGGAAAACACGCTATATATTTAATTTACTATATTCCTGATCAATTCTTTTCCCGTGTTTCTGGTAACTACAATATCTGTGTTTAGCGCGGTTGCGACTTCATCTAAAGTCACATCATCAAGGAAGATATCTTCATCGTCTTTTAACATATCTTCACAAATCAATAAATATTCGCCTAAATCTTTATCTTTCAAACCATTTATCAAATCATTTCCTGTTATTAGTCCTGTAACTGTAATATTAGGTCCAAAAAAGTTATTTTCGATTGGATAAACATTAACATGTAACCCATTAAATTTTTCTTGTAATTCGTCCATTCTCGTGCGAATGAAGTTATACGCAATTTTACCAGTCGCTATTGAAATTGTTTTATTTAAACTGCGAGATTTAAAATGTTTTAAGTAAGTTGTAAATTCTTTTTTTAGATATGCCAGCATTCCAATTCCATCTTCTAATTGAGGAAAATCGTCATAATCTTTAAAATCCGGCACTTCTCTTTCTGCTTTAACATAAAATTCATCAGCTAAATACACCAAATTACATTTATAATCTTTTTTAAATTTAGCTTGCCATCTATTTATTTGCTCAATAGTTCTATTTGCACCTTCTTTATCAAAGACTTTAAGCGGGTATAATCCATCTCTATATTTTGTAAGTCCTACTGGGACAATGGCTATACATTGTAAGTTAGGTGCAAATTCTGATAATTCTTTTATTGTTTTATCTAAAACCTCGCCGTCATTCACGCCAGGGCAAAGAACTATTTGTGCATTTATTTTTATGTCATGCTCTGTTAAATATTTAATATATTCCATAACTTTATATGCATTTTTATTATTTAACATTTTAGCTCTAACTTCAGGATCAGTTGCATGCACAGAAATATTTATAGGACTCAAATGATATTTAATTATTCTATCTAAATCTCTATATCCAGAATTGGTTAAAGTTACGTAGTTACCCGTTATAAAAGACAATCTGAAATCATCATCCTTGAAAACAAGTGTATCACGAACTTTTTCAGGCAGTTGGTCCATAAAACAGAAAATACATTTGTTTGCACAGCTTCTAGGTTTTTCAATCAATTGCTCTGGGAAAACAATTCCTAAATCTTCATTTTCTTCTTTTTCAATTTCAAGTTCCCATTCTTCTCCTGATTTTTTCTCAATAACGACAGTTATGTAATCATCAAAAATTTGAAATTTGTAGTCTAATATATCTTTTATTTCTTCATTATTTATTGAAACAAGATAATCTCCCGCTTCTATTCCCATTTCTTCGGCAATGCTTCCAAGCATAACATCTTTTATAATGTGCTTCATTTCATACCTCCATAATTTAAGATAATAAAAAGATGCCCTAAAATAAAGGACATCTTTTTAATTATTCTGCGTCTTTCATAGCTATAACTTCTTTTCCATCATAATATCCGCAATTTTTGCAAACCCTATGTGGTTGAACTGGTTCATGACAATGTGAACATTCTCCAAAACTTGGTTTTTCTAATTTCCATGTTGATCTTCTTAAACCTGTTCTAGCTTTAGACCATCTTCTTTTTGGTTGTGCCATCTTTCTATTCCCTCCTCTAGTATATCATTA
>CAZTCE010000248.1:0-1988 GCA_964612205.1 uncultured Eubacteriales bacterium
AAATATTATAATTCAGACTCAAATATTTTCGAGAAAAAATTTGAGTCTGAATAACATAATTGATATATTTTTTTTAAATTAATCCAAAGCTCACGTTTAAAGCAGAATTTACTTGATGCATTGTTACAGGGTCGACTTGCCCTATTTTTTCAAGTAGTCTAGATTTATCAATCGTTCTAATTTGTTCAGTTAATATAACAGAATTTTTCATTAATCCATATTCGCTAGAATTAATATTTATGTGTGTGGGTAGTTTGTTTTTTCCTGTTTGAGATGTGATTGCTGCAGCAATTACTGTTGGACTGTATTTATTTCCTGTATCGTTTTGTATAATAAGTACTGGCCTTATGCCGCCTTGTTCTGAGCCTACAACTGGGCTTAAATCAGCGTAATACATGTCACCTCTTTTAACTGTCAAAATATACACCTCATTTCTTTTGTATTTCTAATCTAATTATTGCCAATAAAATTTGTTTTATTCAAACCATTTAGTTTTCGTTAACATTAAATTTATATTTTTATACTTTAATAAAAATAGCAATTTAGTTTTAAAAGTATCTTAGTACATAATATGCGAGCAAAATAAGTTATGTTAACAAAAAAGATTGCTTTTTATTTCCATATATGTTAAAATATTAAGTGTAATTTGAAAATAAAGGGGATTTTTTTATGAATATTAAATTTTGGAATCAACCTAAAAATGTAAGTCTTGAAAAAATATTAAATGAGAAATTAAAAAAAGGGTTTGACGAAGTTTTATTTGTAATGGGAATGGCAAAAGATAGCGGTGTGGATATGGTATATGATTCGTTAGTTGAAGCTAGAAATGCTGGTTCTAATGTTAGTATTTATATGGGTATCGATAGAAAAAACACTTCTAAAGATATGCTTACTAAACTTTTAAGCATTGGTTGTAATCTTAATGTTCATATAAATAAAGATGAAGAAAAAGTTGAAACTAGAATTTATGTTTTTGAAAATAGGAGCGGCGAATCTTTTGTTTATATGTGTGGAGGCAAGTTTTCTGAAGGTGGCCTAACTACTAATAATTGTTTGGTTGAAGAAATTCTTTATTTAGAAGAAGATAGAAAGTTGTTTGAAAACTTCAAAGCTGTTTTACTTCAAGGCGTTGAGGAAACTTTTAAACAAGTTTCTGCGGAAGAAATTAAATTGCTTGCAGAAAAAGGAGAAATAGTTGCTAGAATCATTGATAGAAAAATTCCTAGTATCAATGAAATGTTCGGAAATGCAAGTTCAATTGAATCAATAAGTAATCAAGTATATGATGAAACTTCTGGAATTAAGCTATTTGAAATTCCAGAAAACGATGTGGATATTGATATCGATATTGATTTTAGCGGGGAAACAAAAACTGTTGAATTAGCACAAGAGGTTGAAGCTAAAACTGAAAAAATGGCGGAAGAAAAATTAGCGCAACTTTTTAGTAATGAAAAAGAAGAAGTGGAAACAAAAAAAGTTTCGATTGTTAAAGATTCTGAGGATATAGATTTTTCGAATGTGCAAATTTTTGTTTTTGAAACTAACAAGATTATTGAAAAAGGCCTAGGGGAAGCGGAAATCAAGATACCTAGTTATCTATATGATAGCATGCTAAGTTTCTTTGGAGATAGTAAAACTTTTGAAATGATTATAGACGAAAAGGGCAAAGAAAGATTTGGAAGAAAGATTAATTTGAAAATTTTAGATGTTTCAAGTGGTGAAGAAATTGCTGATGAAAATGCAATTTTGTTTGATGCTGGTAAGTATTTTGTATTAAGGTCAACGGTTATGAGGGATATGGCACTTGAAGAAAATGATATTATTAGAATGATAAAAAATAACAATGATTTTGATATAGAAGTTATAAGAAAAAATGCTAAAGAATATACCATTTGGGAAGGTTTTTGCAAGTATACTATGAAAAATTCAAAAAGAAGATTTGGAATAATGTAAAAAATATAAAATAGTGCTACAATGTAATATTGTAG
>CAZTCE010000249.1:0-1972 GCA_964612205.1 uncultured Eubacteriales bacterium
CAACAGACAAATCATCAATACCACTTACGTTCATTTTCTTCAGTGTTTGCTTCATGCCATTGGAGGAAAACTGAAAAATTCCCAATGTATCCCCATTTCGGAAAACATCCAAAACCTTCGGATCTCCGTAGTCCTGCTTAGGGTTGATAAACTCTGCTGACTCACCAGACATTTCAAGAGTGTCGTACTCTTGATCGAGGGTTCGCAACCCCAGAACGTCAATCTTTACAAGACCAACATCTTCGACGCTATGCATGTCTCCCTGCAAGAACCGGATGCCGTCAGCGTCGTAGCTCGATGGGAGATAGTAGTCCAGTTCGTTGTTGGCTATGATTTTTCCGCAAGCATGTAGCCCAAATGACTTTGGTAGACCATTCAGTTTTCTAACAAAATCAAATAACTCTGGATGGTTTTTTACATATCCCATGGCTGCCTTTGCACTTGGAACCACATCCATCTCGCCAGAGATCATAGCGTCAATTTCATCAATCTCAAAATTTTCAAATGACTTTGCAATTTCATCAGCAGACTGAAGGTCGATATCTAAAACCTTGCACATATCTCGAATTGTGCCCTTCGTCTTATTCGTTCCGAATTTCCCAATTGATGCAACGCGTTTCTCTCCATAGGTATCATACAGAAAACGCATTACTTCCGCACAGGACTCGCCAGAGAAGTCAAGGTCAATATCTGGGATCTTCAGCTCAGACGGCGTTATCTCTCCGCTTTCAAGCAACGGCAAAGCGCCAACGTCAATAAACCGTTCAAAGTACAGCTTGTGTTCCAGCGGATCAATGTTTGTGATGTTCGACACATAACAGATAAGACTTCCACCGCCAGATCCTCTGGCAATGCCTCTGCGTTTTGCAACATTTGCATACGAGTGTACTAGAAGCATATAGTCAAGGAACCCCATGCGAGACAAGCTGTCCAGCTCATATTCGTATCTCTGAAGATATGCCTCAATCGTTTCTTTAGATAAGTCCTTCTCCTGATAACCAATGATTTCGCCGTTTTCGTCCATGGTCTTCTGAAAAATTTTTCTTTGCGGATCTGCTTGAACACGGTTTTTTACATCAATATTTAATTTTGTCTTGAAGCCATTTTCACAAATCGACATCAGCCACGATTTACTATCGGAGAACTCTTCTGGAACACTCATCTTTGGCATGATTGGTGCCGACAGAGGAATCTCCGCATTGCATTTGTTTGCAATGGTGTGGGTTGTCTTTATCGAGTCGTCTACGACTTTTGCATCGAGATAATCAATACGGTCTCTTACTTCCTGCTCGCTTTGTACAAAACAATCGATATAGGACTCGCCATCTTCTTTGTACGCTCCATTAAAAGCATACTTATTTTGGTAAACCCGATCTTCTTCCCTTGTGTAATGAGCATCGCAGGTAACTACACACTGCACACCAATCTCTTGGGCGAGTTGAACAACCTGTCTGTTGACTGCAATTTGTTCGGGGTCACGATGTGCCTGGATTTCTAAGTAGTAATCGTCCCCAAATCTTTCTTGGTACTTCAGTGCAATTTTCTTTGCATTGCCGTAGTCGTTTGACAACAAACTTTTGCTAACTTCGCCGGCAAGACAGGCACTTAGAATAACAAGCCCTTCTCCGTATTCTGACAACAGATCAAAATCGATACGTGGCTTATAGTATTTATTTTCCGGACGCTCGGAAAGGCTTATCAGCTTATTCATGTTAAGACGGCCTGCCTCGTTTTTACACAGAGCTACCAAGTGGTAGTATTTTGAATTTTTATCTTTAACACTCAGATCATCGCAAACATAAAACTCAACTCCGACAATTGGCTTGATTCCGTTGCTTTTACATAGTTTGTAGATTTCCACCGTTCCGAGGCACTCTCCGTGGTCGGTAACTGCAACGGTATCCTGGCCAATCTCTTTCACTCTAGATATTAAATCTTCTTGTTTAATGATGCTGTCACGCAGCGAATAAAT
>CAZTCE010000250.1:0-1964 GCA_964612205.1 uncultured Eubacteriales bacterium
AGGGCATCATGACCAAGGATCTGTGTGCTCTGGCAGAGGGCATCACCCCCACCGCTGTGGACAGCGAGGAGTTTATCAAGGCGATCCGCACCCGTCTGGAAACCAGCCTGGCGGGCTAAAAACACAAAAAAGCAAGACCCGGCACTTGTTGTTCAAGTACCGGGTCTTTGTTTTGCTGCTCAGTAGCCGTAGCAGTACAGTGTGCCGCCGAGTGCGCCCTGTACTTTTCTTTTGGGGTAGGGTGTGTATCAATTTTCATTCTTTTCATTCATTTCATTCCCTAGTGACCTGATAAGGAATAAAATGAATGATTTGAATGATTTTTAAGATACACCCCCCTGTTGTTCAAATGCTTCCAGATTTCCGGTGTTATTGGTGCGCTCCATATCACGCAAAAACAGAAAAAGCGTTACAGAAAATTAGAAAAAATTCTGCAACGCTTTTTAAGTTAGCCGTTTTCCTTCCAGAACAGCCCGCCGCTGGTCTGGAACAGCAGCCACGGGTTCACGCTTTTGCTGCCCAGCTTGAAGTCCATGGTCATTTCCTCGCCAAGGGTGCCCACGCTCTGCCCCTGTTCCACGGTCTGCCCGGCAGTCACAAGGATGCTCTGCAAGCCGTATAGATAGCTGCGCACCCCAAAGCCGTGGTCGATGACCACCGTTTTACCGGTCAGCTCCAGCTCTTTGGCAAGCACGACCACGCCGTTTGCGGGCGCACGGCAGCTTTCGCCGGGGATGGTATACAAAAGCGTGGAGTTGGAACGGCTGCCCTGCTGCCCGTCCACCACCTTCGTCTGCCCAAAATCCACAAGGGTCAGGCTATTTTCAGCGGGGCAGATAAAGCCGCCTCGCCACATTTTTTCCCGGATGGGTTGGTCGTACAGTGCCCAGACCGCATTGCGGAACTCGGAATTCGCCTGTTCGGTGGCAGGCTGTTCGGCTTCTACCTCGACCGTGCCAAATTCTTTGGGCAGCACGATGATGGAATGGGTGGTCGTTTCCGAGCCGATGGTGATGTTCACGACATGGTCGCCGGAATATGTATTGTATGCGGCGGGGATGTATGCCCGCCAGCCATCATTGCAGTGCAGGCACTGCACGCTGCCAAGGTCGGTTTCAATGGTCGGTGCGGTATCGCCGGTCATGCCCGAGATGCGCACCCCTACGATGCCGCCCTGTTCCACCCGCTGGGCGGAAAACTCGATATCGGCGCTTGCCTGTAAGGTGAAGCGGAAGGAGTAGTGATACCAGCCGGTTGCTTTTGCGGGACGTTCCAGCCCGGCGTTCCGGCGGATCTCGCCGGTGCTGCCGTTTTCAAAGGCAAGCCGCCCTTCCTCTCCGGCAGAATGCCAGAGGGTGAGCTGGGCTTTGTATTCGCCGTTTTGCGGGAACAAAAAGTCCTGATATTCGTCCAGCGTGCCTTCAAAGAGCAGAGCGCCGCTCTGGTCCTGAATGGTGAAGGTGCTGTGATCGACCCATTCGGGCAGGGTCAGCTCGGGGTGTGCTTCATACAGGGTGCCCAGTTTTTGCACGGTGAGGGTGGTGGGGTTGGCGAACACCTTGTTCAGCTTGCCGCCGATCAGCGGCAGTTGCCAGCAGTAGCCGTTTTGCTCCAGCTCCACAGAGCCGAACGCTGCCCCGGACAAGGGCAGGCTGCCCTCTGAGGTGAAGGAGTAGCTTACACCCATCACAGCGCCAAGCAGCAGGGCGATACCCAGCACAACGCCGATGATCCAAAGCAAAAATCGCTTCATGGAAGCTCCTTTCTACGGAAAATATTTTACGCAAAAGGGCGCACCCGCAAGGTCTTGCGCAAAGACCGCTGATGCGCCCATTCTGGTTTAAGTGTTCTGGATTATTCAGCAGCATCCTCAGCGGGTGCAGCTTCCTCGGCAGCGGGCGCTTCCGGCTCGACCGTTGCGGCATCATCGTCACCGAACAGCAGACGCTCGTACTCGTCCAGCT
>CAZTCE010000251.1:0-1962 GCA_964612205.1 uncultured Eubacteriales bacterium
GTGTTGACGGGCTTGATGAAGTTGTCAATCTGCCGTGATGTTGCCGCCTTCACATAGTCCCGTGGCAACAGCTGCCGGCCTTCATATTCACCGCCCATGGAAACAAGGTACAGCACCCGCAGGAGATCCATGGGCGTGCACATCAGGCCGGAGCCGCCCATGCTGTAGCCGTGGGAATCCAGCAGGCAATAAGCGGAAGCGGAAAAGCCGATGGCATCCAGGGCCTTCTGCCGCAGATAATCCAGAAAGCGCATACCGCAAAGCCGCTCGGCCAGGGTGCAAAGCACATAGGTGGCGGAGGTATCATAGGCAAACAGGGTTCCGGGCCGGTGGCTTGGCGGGCAGAGAAAGAAAGCCTTCACACAGTCCATGTCCGGCCAATGATCGGGGGAAAGGAGCTTGTAGGCCGAGCCGATGTGCGGGCTGGCCATGCGCAGCAGGTCGCGCACGGTGGTCTGGCGGATATAGGGATGAATGTCCTGGCCCTGCAGCATGTCGGCAAAATAGTCTGCAATGCAGTCATCCAGGGACAGCTTGCCCTCATCTGCCAGCAGGCCAATGGCCAGGGAAACAAAGCTCTTGGTGATGGAGAACATCCGGTGGGGTTCATCCGGCCCATAAGGCGGCGCGTAGGACTCCATAATCAAGTGCCCATGGCGAAGAAAAAGCGCGCTGTGCAGCGGCACATGCCGGTGCTCCAGCCATTGCTGAAACCGCAGCAGCGCCCCGGAGGGCACACCTTGCTCCTCGGGGGTTGAAACAGGAAAGGTGTACGGCATTGCAGGGTCACTCCTTTTGCTTCTCTTTTTCCAGCCGTGCAATTTCTTCGGGCATAATGGGGTCGTATGGTTGGGTGAACAGGCCGGCCCGGGGACCAATGCCGGGTGTGGCGGCCTGCAGGCGCAGGTATTCGGCATAGGCCATCATGCAAACGCCCACACCCTTCTGCTCGTCCTCCACCACCTGTTCGGACAGGTAGTAGGCGATGGAACCATCCCGGCGGTAGTTCCCTTCCGGGCCCAGGCCGGCACCCTTGCAGATGCCGCCCAGGTGCAGCTGCCCATCCTCCAGGCGGAACATGCGTGCCTCAATGGCCATCAGGATCTCCACGCCGGTCCGCGCATATCGCTCATCGGGCCAGACGCCCAGGCGCGCGCCCTTCATCAGGCTGTAGGCAACCATCAGCGAGCCGCTGGTTTCCAGGTAATTGCCCGGCTGGTCGGGCAGGGCAGTCAGCTGCCAGAACAGACCTGTGCGGGGGTCACGCCGCTTCAGCATGCCGTCCATGGCCTACAGCCACAGGGCGCGCAGGGCAGCCTGCTGGGATGCACCGGGCAGCAGCTCATACACATCGGCAAAAGCCATCAGGTGCCAGCCAATGGCCCGGGTCCAGAAGTTTGGGGAAAGGCCGGTTTCCTTATCGCACCAGAAAATGTCCCGGCTTTCGCAGTAGGCATGGCAATACAGCTCGTCTTCGGGGGAATACAGGTGCCGGCGGCAGTTGACAAACTGCCGGAGAATGTCGTCAAAGCTGTCGCCGCTGCCAAAGCGGGTTTCATACATGGCATAGAAGGGCAGGCCCATGTACAATCCGTCCAGCCACACCTGGTTGGGGTAGATCCCCTTGTGCCAGAAGCTGCCATCCGTGGTGCGGGGCTGGGTGCGCAGCTGGTTCATCAGGCTTTCGGCGGCGGCACGATACTTTTCCAGGCCGGTGCGTTCGTACAGGGGGAAAAGCACCCGCCCGGCAGGGATATAGTCGATGTTGTACTCCTTGGGGTTATACAGGCGGATGGTGCCATCCTGGCCGATGTACCTGTCGATAAACATGCGCAGGGCCTGAAAATAGCGCTCATCGCCCCTGGCCTGGTGCAAGGCGTTCAGGCCGATGAGCACGCAGCCGTCCTCATAGTTCCACAGGTTGCGATCCGTGCGGGAAAAGGCCTGGGCGTAGGCCGATAC
>CAZTCE010000252.1:0-1954 GCA_964612205.1 uncultured Eubacteriales bacterium
TAGCCATATTAGGTAGCAACTCATAATCCGCAAGCGGATATTTTATACCAGTATTTTCATCAGTTATAACTGCGAAAGGTGTAACCTCAGAACCTGTTCCAGCAGATGTTGGAATTGCAATAAAATACGCCTTTTCTCCCATTTTAGGGAAAGTGTAAACCCTCTTTCTAATATCCATAAAACGCATTGCCATATCCAAGAAATCTACTTCCGGATGCTCATACATAACCCACATGATTTTAGCTGCATCCATTGCCGAACCACCACCAAGTGTTATAATGCAATCTGGTTTAAATTCACTCATCAACTTTGCACCTTCAAGCGCTGATGACAAATTAGGATCAGGAGCTACATCAGAAAAAGTTGTATGCTCAATTCCTAATTCGTTTAGTTTATCTGTTACAACTCTTGTATATCCATTTTCAAACAAAAATTTATCTGTTACTATAAATACTTTTTTCTTATTCATTACATACTTCAATTCTTCTAAGGCAACAGGTATGCAGCCCCTTTTAATATATACCTTTTCAGGTGCTCTAAACCATAGCATATTACTTCTCCTCTCAGCTACATTTTTATAATTTAACAAATGCTTAATTCCAACATTTTCGGACACCGAATTTCCTCCCCAAGAGCCACAGCCAAGCGTTAAAGAAGGTGTCAATTTAAAATTATACAAATCTCCTATTCCGCCTTGAGAAGCAGGTGTATTTATTAATATTCTGCAAGTTTTCATTGAATTATAAAACTCTTCAATTTTTTTCTGCTCTGTTACTGTATTTATATATAAAGAAGAAGTGTGACCAATTCCACCATCTTCAATTAATCGTTCAGCTTTGCTTATGGCTTCACTAAAATCTTTTGCTTTGTACATTGCCAAGACTGGAGATAACTTTTCGTGTGCAAACTCCTCGCTTAACTCAACACTTTCAACTTCACCGATTAAAACTTTTGTGCTTTCTGGAACGTTAACTCCCGCCAAGCTTGCAATAGTGTGAGCTTTCTGACCAACGATTTTTGCATTCAAAGCTCCATTTATAATTATCGTTTTTCTAACTTTCTGAGCTTCATCTGAATTTAGAAAATAACAACCTCTTTTTATAAACTCATCTTTGACCTTTTCATATACATTATCTAAAACTATTACAGATTGTTCCGAAGCACAAATCATGCCATTATCAAATGTTTTTGAATGAATTATAGAATTTACAGCCAAAATAATATCTGCCGATTCATCTATAACAGCAGGGGTGTTTCCCGCACCAACACCAAGAGCTGGTTTGCCACTAGAATATGCCGACTTGACCATACCCGGTCCACCAGTTGCCAAAATCGTATCAGCCGATTGCATTAACAAATTGGTAAGTTCCAATGATGGCACATCAATCCAAGCAATAATATCTTCAGGTGCTCCTGCTTTTACAGCCGCTTCTAATACAACCTTAGCCGCTTCTATTGTACACTTTTTAGCTCTTGGATGTGGACTAATTATCATACCATTTCTTGTTTTCAAAGCAATCAATGTTTTAAAGATTGCGGTAGAAGTAGGATTAGTCGTTGGTATAACCGCAGCAATAACGCCTATTGGTTCTGCTATTGTTTTAATGCCATACGACTTGTCTTCATAAACAACACCACAAGTTTTTTCATTTTTATATTTATTATATATATACTCCGAGGCATAATGATTTTTAATAACCTTATCCTCCACAATACCCATTCCAGTTTCTTCTACTGCCATTTTTGCAAGTGAAATTCTAGCTTGATTAGCAGCCATACTTGCCGCCAAAAATATTTTGTCTACCTGTTCTTGCGAAAACTTTGCAAATTTCTCTTGTGCTTTTTTCACTCTTTCAAAAGCATCGTTAAACGTTTCAACGTTTTCGACAATTTTGTAATTTTTACTCATTTGTAATTCCTGCCTTTCATTTTTTTCTCATATCTAATATACCAT
>CAZTCE010000253.1:0-1947 GCA_964612205.1 uncultured Eubacteriales bacterium
GCGATATCTTATCCTCAAGCGTACCGCGGCAAACACCATCACCTACGACAACGAACGCTATCTTGGTATATCCCTCCAAAAGCTTCGCCGTCTCGCAAAGCACGTCAATATTCTGGCTTTTTCCAACATTACCGCAATAAGTGACATAAAATTTATCACGCGGAAGCCCATATCTGTCAAAAAGCGGATTTTTTATACGCTCCACCGGAACAACAGCCTCTTCATCTACCCAATTCCGCACAACGCTGATCTTATTCTCCGAAACCCCCTTGGCGAGCAGCTCTTTCTTAAAACGCTCGGATATCACAATTATTTTATCTGCATTTTTGTATGTATACTTCTCTATACGCTGTCCGATACGGTACAATAGCGAACCTCTATGCGTAATTCCGGCTGTTACGAGCGACTCAGGAAACATATCCTGCAAATTGTATACCGTCTTGCATTTCAGCGCACGCTTCACTCTTGCCATAAGAAGCCCCTGTGTTGGCGGAGTTGACGAAATAAACAGTACGTCTGTATCCTTTTCCCTTTTAGCGTACCTATACTGCTTACACTGACACACAGCGTACCTGAGCGCTCTGAGCAGCGGCGAGCGCCACTCCCTCCAAAGGGAAAAGCGGTGCACTGTCAGTGCGCCGTCAGCTTCAATACTATCAGGCGAGCGCTTATATCGCTTTCTTGTTTTGTCGTCCACTCCCCTCGTCGGAATTGGGCAGTACATTTTCATTTTCCAACCGCGTTCTGCGTATGCTTCTCTTGAATTTTCACCGAGATACAGGCTTGCCGCTTTTTCGGGATAGTGGTATGCCGGCAAAAAAAGTATATTCATCGTGCTCTTGATCCTTCCAATCGCATTATCTTACTTATTATTACAGTTCACAGCAACTTCAGTATATCACCGAGCCGGCTGTTTCGCCATACCATCCTTTTATAATTAACAAAAGATTTACAGCGACACAAAGCACAAAAAACATAAACATATGCGCAAAGCGCCCTTCCAAACTCGCCCCAAAAGAAGTGCTCTGATATTTTCAAAAGACCAAAATTATAAAAAGATTTCAAAACGCTATTGACAAATCGCTTTCCGAGTGGTATAATACATTTGAATAATAGCTCAAATGTTCAAATATTCAGTTGATACACTTCAAAATCACTGACCGAAAGGAGAACCGCCTTGCAAAAAGAAGCTTTACCCATCTGCGAACAAGCAGAACCTCATCCTGAGCTTATCGATGCGGTCAAAAAGCTGCTTCCCGACCGAGACAGCCTCGATGAGCTTACCGAACTATTTAAAGTGTTCGGAGACAAAACAAGAATAAAGATCCTCTGCGTGCTTCTCGAAAAGGAGCTTTGCGTATGCGATATAGCGGAAGCGGTCGATATGTCGGTATCGGCAGTATCTCACCAGCTCAGAACCCTGAAGCAGTCACAGCTGATCAAATACCGAAGAAGCGGAAAAACGGTGTTTTACTCGTTAGCAGACGACCACGTAAAAATAATGCTGAGTAACGGAATAGAGCACGTAAACGAATAGTCAATAAAACAAGCACGATATATTAAGAAAGGGACAAGGTATTATGAAAAAAACCTTCAAGCTCGAAAACCTCGACTGCGCAAATTGCGCTGCAAAGATGGAGCGGCTGATCCAAAAACTTGACGGAGTCACCGGCGCTACCATCAGCTTTATGACTCAAAAGCTGACGATAGAAGCAGATGAAAGCAGATTTGACGAGATAATCGAAAAAGCGGAAGCCGCTTGCCGCAAGGTAGACGCAGACTGCCGCATCGTAAGAAAATAAAGGCAATGAGTAAAAAACAAAAAAAGCTGCTCTTCAGAATTGTTGCAAGCGCCGCTTTGCTGATAGCCGCATATATGATACGCGCACTCGCTTCCCCAAACGGCACACTGACTTTGTTGCTGTTTTTAGTACCATACCTTATATC
>CAZTCE010000254.1:0-1936 GCA_964612205.1 uncultured Eubacteriales bacterium
GGTTTGTCCTGCACATTTCCGACAGAGTAGAGATGGCTGCCGATGCTCACACCGAGCGTTTCTAAGTATTGTATACATATAGCTCCGATAACACATAGCGGCGCTGTAAGTCTGCCTGAAAAATGTCCTCCGCCGCGCAGATCGATGCTGTCTCCGTAACGGAGTCTCGCCGTGTAATCTGCGTGCGACGGACGCGGAGTATCCGCAAACTGCGAGTAATCACCAGAGCGGCGGTTATTGTTTTCTATACGAAAACGTATGGTCGAGCCGTTTGTAATGAGCTGACCGTTTGCTTCAGTAAGGCCGCTTTCAAATATAGGAGTATCTGCCTCCTTGCGCGGTGTGGTATATTTAGAGCCTCCGCCGCGTCTGCGCGACATAAAGCCTTCAAGCCTTTCGGTATCTATTCTTATTCCCGACGGAAATCCGCTCAGCTCTCCGATTATGCAGTCTCCGTGTGACTCGCCCTCCAAGGCTATACGTATATCTGTTCCGAATTCCGAACGCATAATATTTCCTTTCTGCAAAAGCGTGGTCTGACTCCGAGCTGCCTAAGCTCAGACTGCAAAATACTTTCCGTTACAGCCTTGAAGAGCTTGGAAGAAGGTGGGGTAAGATTTACTTATCGCTTCAGCGTCGGTCACTAATATGCTGCCGTTTCCGCGACCGCTGCACATAAGGCTCGCTATACTTGCAGACATAACTATTCTGTGATCCCGAGCTCCGTCCACTGTTCCGCCTGAAATGCTGCCGGTGCCGAATATTTCGAGCGCATCGTCGGTTTCGTTGACCCTAACACCGAGTGCGCGCAGCATATTTGCGGTGGCAGTCACTCTGTCACTTTCCTTTAAACGAAGACGTGAGGCGTTATATAATCTGCTTTTTCCCTCAGCGCGGCAAGCAAGTACGGCAAGGCAGGGGAAGAGATCGGGGCAGTTTGAAACGTCAACGTTTATCGGTCTTGCGTCCTTTGTCGATACTCGCACATTGTTTCCCATAATGCCTATTTTAGCACCGAATTCGCGCAGTATGTCTATTATGACCTTGTCTGCCTGAGCGCTTTGCGGCTCCAAGCCTGAGACGGTTATATCTCCGTTTATCGCACCGGCAACTAAGAAAAATGCCGCTCCTGACCAATCGCCCTCGACCTTATATAGCTTTGGAGAGGTGTAATGCGAGGCTGACGAAAGGATGTATCGGTCGTTCTCTTTTTCCCATTTGACTCCGAAGCAGCTGAGAGTTTTTAATGTCATATCGACGTATCCCGCCGATTGCAGTCCGTCAGTCACATTTACCGTTCCGCCGAGTTCTGTGAGCGGTACGGCAAAAAGCAGACCGCTGATAAACTGCGAACTTATATTTCCGGCGACACTGAAATCTCCGCCGCTGAGCTTTCCGATGCTTACGAACGGCAGCTTTTTATTATCAAAGGCTACATTGTGTCCCTCAAGAGCGAGCATCAATGGAAGCAGTGGTCTGGACGGTAAGCGACCGGAGCCGTAAAAGGTCTTTCTCCCTCCCAAAGCTGCCGCCACGGGGAGGAGAAATCTGAGGGTCGAGCCGCTTTCACGGCAATTAAGCACAGCATCGGAATTTACTGCGCAGCTTTGCTCGAAGATCAGACCGTGCTCGGTTCGCGTAGCCCTTGCGCCCATAGCGCACAGGCATTCGACCGTTGCATTTATGTCGTCGCTGCACTCCTCGACCACTATCTCTGTTGCGGTGTCGCATAGCGCAGAGCATATTATGGCGCGATGAGCGTCGGATTTTGAGGATACGGCTGTGACCGTTCCCTCAAGCTGCTTGGCTGAAACGTTTATCTTCATTTGACTGCTTTCCTTCTTGGTTTTGTCGGGACTTATCGTCGAGTTGTACGGTCACTGCTGACCGTAGTACGGTGAAGCGCACTGCTTCATAACCTTGTACAGCTCATCCA
>CAZTCE010000255.1:0-1929 GCA_964612205.1 uncultured Eubacteriales bacterium
AAATAGTATATGATGCATTTGATATAATAAAAGAAAAAGAAGGAAAAGATGCATTAGAAGTTTTTGAAGCAGCATTAAACAATATAATGCCAGTCCTTGAAGTTAAAGCAAGAAGAGTAGGTGGAGCTACATACCAAGTTCCAATCGAAATTAGAGCTGAAAGAAGACAAACATTAGGATTAAGATGGTTAGTAAACTATGCAAGAAATAGACATGAAAAAACTATGGCTGAAAAATTAGCAAACGAAATAATTGATGCTATGAACAGCACAGGTGGATCATTCAAGAAAAAAGAAGATATGCATAGAATGGCAGAAGCTAATAAAGCTTTCGCACATTACAAATGGTAAAAAGGAGGAGAAAAATAAATGGCAGGTAGAGCATTTCCATTAGAGAGAACTAGAAATATAGGAATAATGGCTCACATCGATGCAGGAAAAACAACAACAACAGAAAGAATTCTTTTCTATACAGGTGTTAACCACAAAATAGGAGAAACTCACGAAGGTGAAGCTACTATGGACTGGATGGCACAAGAACAAGAAAGGGGTATTACAATTACTTCTGCTGCAACAACATGCCACTGGTTAAATCATAGAATTAATATAATCGATACTCCAGGTCACGTTGATTTTACAGTTGAAGTTGAAAGATCTTTAAGAGTATTAGACGGTTCTGTTACAGTATTTTGTGCAAAAGGTGGAGTACAACCACAATCAGAAACTGTTTGGAGACAAGCAGATAAATATGGTGTTCCAAGAATGGCATATGTAAATAAAATGGATACTACAGGAGCAGATTTCTTTGCTTGTGTAAACCAAATGAAAGATAGATTAAATGCAAATGCAATTCCAGTTGAAATACCAGTAGGAGCTGAAGATACATTTGTAGGAATAGTTGATTTAATAAAAATGAAAGCATTTATCCATAAAGATGATTTAGGAAAAGTTATTGAAGAAACAGAAATTCCAGCAGATTTAGTAGAAACAGCTAATAAATTTAGAGCAGAAATGGTAGAAGCAGCTGCAGAACAAGACGACGAATTAATGATGAAATATTTAGATGAAGGGGAACTTTCAGAAGCAGAAATCAAAAAAGGTTTAAGACTAGGAACATTATCTAATAAAATAGTTCCAGTTTGCTGTGGTTCATCATATAAGAACAAAGGTGTACAAGAATTATTAAATTATATTGTAGAATTTATGCCATCACCATTGGATATACCACATATTAAAGGTGTAACACTAGATGGTGAAGAAACAGAAAGAAAAACATCTGATACAGAACCTTTCTCAGCATTGGCATTTAAAATTGCTACTGACCCATTTGTTGGTAAACTTTGTTTCTTTAGAGTTTATTCAGGAACATTGGAATCAGGATCAACAGTATTAAATGCAAATAAAGATAAAAAAGAAAGAATTGGAAGAATTCTTCAAATGCATGCAAATCATAGAGAAGATATAGATAAAGTATATGCTGGAGATATTGCAGCAGCAGTTGGACTAAAAGAAGTTACAACTGGTGATACATTATGTGATATGCAACATCCAGTTATATTAGAATCTATGGAATTCCCAGAGCCAGTTATAGAAATAGCTATTGAACCAAAAGATAAAGTAGCTCAAGAAAAAATGGGTATAGCACTTTCTAAACTAGCAGAAGAAGATCCAACATTTAGAACATATACAAACCATGAAACAGGTCAAACTATTATTGCAGGTATGGGAGAATTACACCTAGACATTATAGTAGACAGATTAAAAAGAGAATTCAAAGTAGAATGCAATGTAGGTAAACCACAAGTTTCTTATAAAGAGACAATTAGAAATAAAGTAAGAGTAGAAGGAAAATTCATTCGTCAATCTGGTGGACGTGGACAATATGGACATGTTTGGTTAGAAATGGAACCATTAGAGCCAGGTTCAGGAA
>CAZTCE010000256.1:0-1916 GCA_964612205.1 uncultured Eubacteriales bacterium
TAGTCTACAGGCTCGGCTGCTGATTGCCTCTTTCAAGGGTTTCCAGCAATTCACAGGGTTTCACAGCTGTTTTACTAGCTGCTTACACCTTACATTTCTGCAAGGGGTCTCTCAAAATCAAAGACATTTAGCGATGAGAATCTTTTTGGATTCGTTAAGTCTAGCACCGCTGTGGTTTTTAGCATAAATTTTATCTGCAAAATTTAATCTGTTTGCATAAGCTTCTAACAAATTAGCCATTTTGGTATTTCCTTGATTTATCAATTTTTAGTTGCCCAACTGAGGAGACTTTCATCTATCTCATCATCGAATCTATTTTTGGGCACAATAGAATCTGCTTTGGACTCTTTTAGACTAACCTTTACTTTATCTGCTTTCGCAAGATTGAAAGGTAGGGCACCAACCTGCAATTGATAGTTTTGAAGATCTCCACATACCTTCTCTATATCATTGAAGGAATACCCTTCATTGAGTTTAGATTTGATATCTGAAGCTTTTACTCCAATCATTCTTGCTTTAGCCTCAATGTACTTATCACTTGCAGCAGCAGCTACTTTCTTGTAGTGCTCTACCAAGTTCTGAGCTTTTTGAAGCTTCTTTTGGCACTCCCTCTTTATCAGGGCTGAATCCTGCCTTGCTTCACTTAAACTTTCATTTAAGGTAGCAACCTCTCTTTCTGCTTTAGATGCTTGATCTCTTAGCTGTTCATTTAACTGTCTCAATTTGGAAGATTCCTGAACTGATTCAGTTAAGGTTGCCTGCCTAGATTTCTGAGCTTCTATTTGCTCTGAAAGGATTTTAAGTTTCTTTGACTGTCTGTCAGCCGAACTCCTGGCTTGAGTAAGCTGCTCTGTAAGAATTCCAATCTGCTGATTAGCTGCCTCTAAAGTAGACTGCTTAGATTTTAATTCTAAGTTTTCCTCTACTAGCTTTGCTTCCCTTGCATTGCAAGCTGATAACCTCTCCTGTAGAGATTTTATCTGCTCTTGAAGTGCCCTATTCTGTTGAATGGATTCCTGAAGACTCTTAATCACTTCTGCCCCACCATCGATGGCTGCACTGGCTTTAGATGCCTTCGCTTTTGTATTACTAGCCTTTTCAGACGAATAATCTATATTTAATCTCTTCAATGTCTCCACCATAACCTTCTTAGCTTTTGGTGATGCTGATTTAACAGCCTCCAACAAAGAAGTTTTTAATTTTTTACTGGTGTCTAAAGATTCAGTTACTAATTGCATTCTAGCTGACTTAACAGCTGGAAGAAGTACTGCATCCCAACACTCACATTGATAGGTGGCAGGGTCAACTTTTTCTTGACCACTTCCCCAATCTTCTACTACATCACCTGTCCCTCTTGAGGATACACCAATCTGGCATCCATAATCGCACAAAGTTTTCAAAATTCTTCCATTAGGAGTGTCTAGAATATCAAAAACTCCTTTTATTGTACCATCAGGGTACTTTTTAGGCTCCTCTGCTAGACAGATAGCTATCTTCTCCATATCAATTTCAGATCTATCATCTAGAGGGTGACCTAGTTCTCCAAAAAGAGTTCTGGTTTCTAGTTTTTCCTTGATGATTGGATCATTGAATACTCTGTCCCAGAGAGCTTCAGTATACATCCTATCATTTCTGGTTGGATGTTTGAAGTCTGCAATAATGCCTGTAAGTCTACCCAGGATATGGCGCTGAGCCTGTTCTTCTGTAGAGAGTTTTATATAATCAAATTTATTGTTTACTGCTTCTTTTAACATTTCTTTACCCTGAATTCCTTACTTTTGAAATTGTTGCTAAAGAATTTAGCCAGTGGTTTAGCTACATAAAATTAAAAACTCTAGAAATTTTAGGATTTTAGGGCTGAATTGAGCCATAAAGAGATGTATTTCTAAGTGCTCACATCTCCCCCTCCCCCTAAT
>CAZTCE010000257.1:0-1909 GCA_964612205.1 uncultured Eubacteriales bacterium
GTATGTGGTTTAATTACGGACTTGTAGATGAATTTATGCGGGAATGGATGATACGTAAACAAGAACTTAGAAACGGAGAAATTACAGATGCGGAGTATCTGGAGTGGAAATTAAATTGGCCGGATACTTGTGATGATTGTGGGCATTCATCCCCAAAAAACCAATAGAAAAAACTATAACAATACAGGAGGATTTTTATGTTAAATACCATAACCGATACATTAAACCTTTATGGCGGTTGGATTAGCTTAATTGGGTTATTATTTTCAATCATTTTAGCATTCATAACTGGAAATATTAAAAAAAATATAAAAATAATCTTAGAACATAAAGATTTAAATAAACAACGTTCTAAGATTATATCTTCTCTCAGTAAAAACATACAAAGTATATGCCAAAATATTCAAGAAGACAAAATTTTTGACATTTCTATTGTATCAGAGTTAGAAGAGATAATAGGCATATTGGAACAACATAAAAAAATTTTACCATTTAAACAGCGAATCGAATTAGCATATATAAAATTTGAACTCGGAAAGAAAATTAACAACATTAATCAGGAACACTTATGCAAAAGTCTTTCCCATTTAAAAGGAACTTTAAAATACGAATCAACTTATATTGGTTAAAAACAGGAGGTTTAAACTATGAATTTTGATGAATTTATCGTAAAACTAATTAATGGTACAAAATCAAATGATATTTCTTGGAACCGTTGCAATTCCAAACGTTTCCCTCATTTCTACCCAGCATATGAAACCAAAAAAGGAAATAATATATTAGTTATACAAAAATTGCAATATACAGATATGGACCCCTATGGAGACTCCTATACTACTACTGCGTCTGAAATATCAATCTGCTCCAACAACTACGAAATACTAAGTGAAATATATGAGAGCGATTTACAAAACTCAAGCAACCTTCTAAGACTATATAGAATTGTCGAACGCCAAGCTAATAATGTAGACGAAATCCTCGGTAACTTTGTTCAAGACATTGATGATATTACTGGCCTATTTTAAATCTTAGCAATATGTAAGAAAGGAATTATATACAATGATATACTTAGTATGTGCCCTAATACCTATAATCTTTTTTATGATATTAATTTTATTGGGCTATATTGATAGCAAAGTAGATTATTCTAAAAAAAGCATTTGTTTCTATTTCTATAATGACAAAGGATTTTACATACGTGTACCTTGCTTGATTTGGCAATACAACAAATATCAAGCAATACAATCACGATTTTCAGAAGTAATTGAATACGAAAATAAAAAATATACGGTCACAGCGGTTATGAATTCTCAGCCACACTTAAGTCTACCATCAGATCTTTTACCTGGTTTTTTATATAAAGATTTTATAGCCAATGTAGAATACACAAAAAATCCTATACCACGTACAATCACAAATAATACACAAGTTATAGGCAACAATAACACCGTTATAATTGAACAAAACGAAACACATATAACTGAGATTACAACTTATATAAATAAATTATTGGTCGAAAACATAGATGATGTTGACAAACAGTGCCTTGATTAACTATAAATTATCCCAGCATGCTATAACTCCAAATGATACAAATCGTGTAGTTGACGTTCTAAATAAATTAGCAAAATGTGCACCTTACGCTTCTCTAGCATCCGCAACAATCAACCTGATCAAATCTGTATTACCATAAAACAGGTATCATACAGGTATCACACCACTTTAAAAAGCTCCAAGAATCGCTTAAAATAAGCATTCTTGGAGCTTTTCCGACTACTCAAACTCGCAAGGTTTGATGTGACTTCATTTAATTTTTAATCTTTTTCTATACTCTACAATCCAGAAAACAGTGGGTTTTTCACCCATTATTTCTCGTTTCACACTTTTTTAGTACCAATCCAGTACCAAA
>CAZTCE010000258.1:0-1908 GCA_964612205.1 uncultured Eubacteriales bacterium
TTCTAAATTTATTGGTGAAGATGCAAAAGCTAAACTTTTAGAGTTTGCTAAAGCTGGTGATGCAATATTCTTTATGGCAGATGAATTAAAGAAAGTTGAAAAGCTTGCTGGTTTGATTAGAATTGAACTTGGCAAACGTTTAGATTTATTAGAGAAAGATTGCTATAAGTTTTGCTGGATAGTAGATTTTCCAATGTATGAGGAAGATGATGAAGGCAAGATTGAATTTAATCATAATCCATTTTCAATGCCACAAGGCGGTTTGGAAGCTTTAAATACAAAGCATCCACTAGACATTTATGCATATCAATATGATTTGGTTTGTAATGGTTATGAACTTGCATCAGGTGCTGTTAGAAATCATGATGTTGAAATTATGGAAAGAGCATTTGAAATAGCAGGTTACACAAGAGAGCATGTAGAAGCTAAATTCCCTGCTTTATATAATGCATTCCAATATGGTGCTCCACCACATGCTGGTTGTGCTCCTGGACTTGATAGAATGGTTATGCTTCTTGCAAAAGAAGACAGCATTAGAGAGGTTATTGCTTTCCCTAAAAATAGTAAGGCTAGAGATTTACTTATGGGTGCACCTTCAACTGTATTCCCAGAGCAACTTAGAGATGTGCATATTAAACTTGATTTGCCTGAAGATAATAAGAAAGATTAATGATGTAAAAATAATGCTTTGCCATGTTCTATTCCTAATATTTGTAATAGCAAGCTTGAAGTTTCTATATTTGACGGAAAAGTAATATTGGCCACTTATGTATGTTACTGTAAATCAAATTTTCGAATAGTAGTTTATATTTTAGAATATAAATGTATTGCGGAGGAATTTTTATGAACGGAAAATTTTTGGTTTTAAATAGTAAAAAATTTTTAAGTGGTTTAATGATAGTTAGTCTACTAACTATCATATGTATATTTGGTTCAAGTGTAGCAGAAAATATTATTGAAACAGCTAGTCAAAATAGACTGCTTCCAGTATATAGCGTAGAAACTGACGAGAAAAAAGTAGCAATTACTTTTGATTGTGCTTGGGGGGCTCAGGATATACCAAACATAATTGAAACGTTAAACTCAAATAATGTTAATGCTACTTTTTTTACGGTTGGAACTTGGATTGATAAATATCCCGAAGCAGTAAAACTTTTAGCAGATAATAATATGATAATTGGAAATCACTCAAATTCTCATGCACATGTTAGCAACATGTCTTACGGTGAAATCTTAGAAGATATGGCGAAGTGTAATGAAAAAATTGAAAAAATAATTTGCGAAAATGTAAGATTTTATAGAGGACCTTATGGTGAATATAACAATACAGTTATAACTGTGGCGAGTGAACTTCAAATGCAATGTGTTCAATGGAATATTGATACACTTGATTATACTGGGTTAACTTCAGAAGAAATGTGTGCAAGAATAAAAAAAGGCTTGAAAGAAGGTTCTATAATTTTAATGCATAATGATACAAAATACACGGCTTTACGGTTTACAACAAATTATTAATACTATTAAAAGCGAAGGGTATGAAATTGTGCCACTCACAGAACTTATATATGAAGAAAATTACACAATTGACCATACTGGAAGACAAAAAGTATTAAGTGAATAGATGTTGAATTTTAAATTTGCAATTTATATTAAACGAAATGTAGAAAGTTTTTGCAATTTGAAAAAGTTATTGCTATTTGTGATTTAGTTTGGCAGAATGTAATAGACAAATGAATACAAAAAAGGAGTGGAAAATATGATTAAATATAAAAAGTGTGGAGTTATAATTTTAATCATCGCAATTATTGTTTGTGTGATTGCAATACCTATTTGTTTGACAAATAAAAAGGAAAATGAAGAAAACAAATTAAATACTGCTCAAAATATAGAAAATCAATTAAACATAAT
>CAZTCE010000259.1:0-1906 GCA_964612205.1 uncultured Eubacteriales bacterium
ATATTAGAGTATGTTACTATGTTAAATAAAAATTATATAGATATATCGTAAAAGAGAGGTGAAAGTAATGAAAGCAGGAATACATCCAGAATACAAAGAGGCTACAATTAAATGTGGTTGTGGTAACGTTATAAAAGTTGGTTCAACAAAAGAGAATATGTCTGTCGAGGTATGTTCTAAATGTCATCCATTCTACACAGGAAATCAAAAATTCCAAGTTAGTGGTGGTAGAGTTGAACAATTTAAGAAAAAATATGGTATTAAAGACTAATATCAAATTTATTTATCAAAAACAGGTTTGCCTTATTAAAATAATGCAAACCTGTTTTTTTATATTTTAATTAATTTAGATATGAAAGCTATGATATTCCTTACGGAAGCAAGAAAAGGAAACGTAAAAAGTACACATAATTTAAGGAAAGTTATTAAAAATTCACAAAAAAAGTTTCCTACGGATGTAGTGATATCAAGGCTTTTACAGAAAAACACATTGAAAAAGATGCTAAATTATGGTAAAATTAATATGTAACAAGAAATTAAGAAATGTTACTTGTAGTTAAGAAATAAAAATAGAGGTGAGAACAATGAAAAAATTTTGGGCAATTATTTTTATTTTAATAGCAGTTTTTAGTTTTTCTGTTTCTTATGCAGATGATAGGGTAAGCTTGGGCTATATCTATAATTCTTCAAAATCGCATACAGAAATTGTAAATGATACAAGAGGAAATATAAACACTGTTTCACCTACATGTTTTGACATTTCAGTCGGTGGACATTTAGAAATTAATAATATTTTTAATTCCGAATTTGTTGAAGATATGCATAATCAAAATGTTTTAGTAACACCTTTTTTAAGCAATCATTGGGGCAGACAAAGAGCTATAAAAGCTTTAAATAATCCAGATGTGCTTGCAGATGAAGTTGCTGAAGCAATTTACAAGTATAATTTAGATGGCGTAAATGTTGATTTAGAGAATTTGTTGCCAAGTTATAAAGAAAAATTAACCGAATTTGTTAGAATTTTAAGAGAAAAAATCGGACCTGACAAAATTCTTTCTGTTGCTGTTGCTTCAAATCCAAACAAGCTTTCAAAAACTTGGATAGCAGCTTACGATTATGCAAAGCTTGCCGAATATGCTGATTATTTATTTTTGATGGCATACGATGAACATTCAGCAGGTGGAAGTGAAGGACCAGTTGCAAGTATTGGATTTGTTGAAAAATCTATAAATGTTGTTTTGGAAAGTGTTTCAAGAGATAAGGTAGTACTTGGAATTCCACTATATGGTAGATTTTGGCAGAAAGGTGGAGAAAATGGTGGTGAAGCCATTGTGATTTCTCAAATTGATAGAATTGCAAGCAGATATAAAAGCATTCCGGAATATGATGAAACAACTGGAACAGCAACATTAAAAATTAATGTTCAAAGTGGAGAAAAAAAGGCTTATGTAAATGGAAGATACCTTGCTGAAGGAACATATACAATTTATTTTGAAAACGAGAATAGTATTTTAGCAAAAATGAAATTGATGAACGACTATGGATTAAAAGGTGCTGGAGTTTGGGCTTTAGGAAACGAATGTAAAGAATTCTGGGATTGGTATGAAATAGGCATGAATGAAACAAAATACGAGTCAGAATCAACCACAAACGAAAGACTATTCTACGAAGAAATAGAAAGAATCGCAGAAACAATAGAACCTTTAAAATTAGATTACGAAATAAAAGTTCAAGGTAAACTTGAAATCGCTCAAATCAATTTTAAAAAAATAAGCTCCAACACAGACCATATCAAAACCGCTAATATCAAGCTTTTGAACGTAAATGCCACGGGGACGGACTTCGCGGCACACATAAAAAAATCCAAATTTAAAGCCTATTACAAGGCTTCTTCATACAATAGAAA
>CAZTCE010000260.1:0-1901 GCA_964612205.1 uncultured Eubacteriales bacterium
CCATTGTATTTTTCTCCTATCGTAATAATTCCCACTTAGTAGTTTTAGCCTTCAAATCATGCCTAAATGATTCTACAGTATAATTGCACACTTCTTTATTATCTGCTTTCTTGAACATAATTTCTTTGCATATATTAGCAAACGGACATAATTTAGTTGTAATATAAAATCTATCCTTATTTTCATTACATAACTGCTGATCATAGTTGACTAAATCTTTGCTCTCGCCAATTAGAATACTCTGTATAAAGTCATTGTCTAAAACTTCTTCTTTCTGAAGTCTTACACATTCCTTGTATTTTTCATTATCATTCAAAGCTATGAAATGTAATTGCTTTAATTCTAAATCAGTATAGGAATAATTACTTACAATTCTATATTTTCCCTGATTAAACCATACAACACTATCATGCTTCAAATCCTTTATGCCAATAAATACTGTTATATAAGGCAGTGGCATAATAAGAGATTTGTATGTAATGAGTAAATCTAAATATCCATACCTTTCACTAAAATGAATTTTACCTTCTTCTACTGTACCTATAAGCTCCTCTACTGAACCATCCTCATGCTCAAATCTGATTTTAAGTAATATATCCATAAATGACTGTTCTATTAATTCTTTATGCAAAACCATATTAATTATGCTCCTTCCTAATTTCTTGCTATAATTTCCTCACTTTTCAAATACTGAATCACTCATTTTAGCAATTCAGTATTATTAATGCTTTTGCTCATACATAAATTTCCTAACAAATCTTTGGAATTTTTCATCATCTCTAATAACCTTATCTGCATTGCAAGGCTTACGTTTTCGGTTGTTATTCTTCTTACGATTGTTCCTTTTCTCTTTTTCCTCTTTCTCCGTGGTATAGATTACAGATACATTTTTTGCGTTGTAATCACTCCTATCGTTTCTAAATGGAACAAAGAAAACATGATAACCTTTTTCAATGTGTTCACCATTCAGTAATGAATAATGAGCAAAATATGAATTACCATCTTCTCCATAAATAAAAGCAAAGCCTTTATCATGGAAACATTTTGTTACTTTGCCATATAAACCGTACAAATTAATCCTCCTCTTCATTTGGCAATTCTGCATCTGCCGGAATATGTCCAGTCTCTTTCAAAAACTCAAACTGTGTCTTAGTAAACAACAGCTTCTTTAATCCCCATACGCCATTCTTGATATTCTGCATCAATCTTCTATTCATACTTTCTCTCATTGACCAATTATCAGATATTCTGATTTTGGCAAATGGTGGTGGATTACCTTCTGTCTTATTGCAGACTGGCATATTATATTTACCGTCATGCACCTTTACTTCTGGAATGAGTGAACACACTCCTGTAATTTGCACTCTCTCACCATTTAACATAGCTTTTTGAATTTCATCTGAATACATCCGTAGAATCTCTTTAATCATTTGGTGTTTGTAATAATGGTTATCCTCCCGATTACAGATTCTTGCAGCCATTTTGTTTTCATTCAATATTGAAAATCTTGACATTCTTTTTCACTCCCTTCTATTTGTCAATAAAATGCGTCTTTCAAAGATAGGTCATTATTAGCCTATTCTGACGCTCTGTGTGGCTCATATAGCCTTTTAAATGTGTTTAACGTGAATTTCTTAACCTAATACATTTGAACATAAAAATAAGCACACATACTTACATTTCTGCAAGTATATATGCTTATGCAAACATTCAAATTATTCATATGGGTGTCTTATAAAAAGTATCAAACTCTTTTTATATTTGGCTCTACACAACTACACAATCACTACACAAATTTGCCATTGAGATACATAAATTTATATAAAGATATATGGTAGTTCAAAACTGCTCAAACATTGATAATATAAGGATTTATCGGCTTATATAGAGATACATAGAGA
>CAZTCE010000261.1:0-1877 GCA_964612205.1 uncultured Eubacteriales bacterium
AAATAGCAATAAAATATGATTTCGTAAAATAAATATGTGATAAAAAATAAAAATACGCTTAAGATTTCAATAAGCGTATTTTTTATATTATTTAATTTTCAAAATCGTCTGAGTCTTGAGGTGTTTCGTTTTCACCAGTTTCAATTGTGTCAACACTTTCATCTTTGTTAGTAGTGTCGTTGAGATTTTGTGAATCGGTCTCGGCCAATTCAATTTCGATTGGATTGTCTACCTCTTCAAACATTTCCTCTGCTAGATTTTTTACTTCTTCTTGCTTTTCTTTTTCTATCTTTTCTTGCTCTACTTGTTTTAGATTTTCTTGCTTAGCCTCTAATTCTTCTTTTGCACTAGCAAGTTTTTCTTTTTCTTTGGCAAGTTTTTCTTTTTCTTTGGCAAGTTTTTCTTTTTCTTTAGCGAGTCTATCTAGTTCTTTTTCGTCCTCTTTCTTTTGTTGCTGTTGTAGACTAGCAATTACTTCTAGAGGCAACATATCGTTATTCTCATTAATAACTTGACCGTCAACAATCTTAATTTTCTTCTTTTTCTTCTTAAGGTCACTTTTCTCTTTGTAGAAGTTGTCACCATCTTGCGACTGGAAGTATACACCTACAATTCTCTTTAGTTTGCTTTGAAGTAGGCTATATGCTGCTCTCTTTCTAGCTCCACCTACTATTTTTTCGGTGTTATTGGATTCAATAAATACATTGTATGCTCTTATCCTTCCTGCGTTATCTATAATGGTGATTCCGTCAAAGTCTAACATTGTAGTGAATACATCGGCATAGCTTCTTAGCACGTTTTCGTCGAACTTATTGCTTCTCATAAATAGTTTTGCAAATTCTATAGGCTCTTTTAACCAAGTGCCATCGGCTAGGAATCCGTTTTTATCTTTAAATTCCTTATCTACTACTAAACATATTGTTCCGTGCAAATCTTTTAAGCATCTTTGGAAGGTGTTAAAAAGTAGATTTCTAATGTCCTGCAATTTTCTAGGTGTGGTTTTAATTTTGGAAACACATGCCTCAACGAATTCATATATTTCATTTTCCCAATTGTACTCGTTGCCTGAATTTAGGTTGAAACATATAGATACTGTATTGCCTCTAGCACCTTGCAATTTGATTACGCCACCACCAACTACGCTTAGGATTACTAGGTTGGTTCTTTTGGCAATGGAATCTAAAGTCTCCTTTTGGGTTAGGGTTTGTATTAATGATTTTTCTTTAATACTGGTTAATCCCTTGATAATTCCATACTCTACACCGTTATCAGTAAAACTCATATAGATATACCAGTTACTCTTGCAGAAAACCATTAGGGCTTTGGTGTGAGCCTTGAAATTAGATGTGTCGGCATCTTCGTAGAAGATTATTTTTTTAGACCCAGGAACATTCTTTGCAACGGCATTGATATTACTAGTAATTATAATAGTGGGTCTAATTTTTTGTCCTTCTTCTTCATAGTTTACCCATTTGTAAAAGTTGCTGATAAATAGGTCGATGTCTGGTATTTGTAAACTCGGAAATTCTACAGAAAATAATTCCAATACATTTTTTCGCGCGTCTTCAAAAAATACTCTTCTCTCCATAGTCTCTCCTTTCTCTGTGATATTTTTAGTCGATCAAGGTGTATTTGTATACATTTATTTGACCACAAATTGGGTTGCAACTAAAACCTGTAATGAGTAATTACACTACATTTTTAGGCTAATACCCAAATTTATGACTTATATATTTATATACATAATTTATGTATATTAATTCATTTTTCAAGGGTATTATATCACATTTTTTTTAGAATGCAATGGCTATCTTGAATATTTTTAATTAATTTTGCAATTTTTTGCTATTTATAATGTTTTTTTGGGTGGTATGACC
>CAZTCE010000262.1:0-1848 GCA_964612205.1 uncultured Eubacteriales bacterium
CCCTTGGAAGCACTGGGTTTGCGGACAGTCCAATTTTGCGATGATAAAATTCTTTTAATACCATATCCGGTAATACATAAGGAGTTGTTGAGCATGGATGATTTACACTACGATGCCATACAGAAAAAAATCGTGGCGAGAGGCGCTAAAGCAAGAGTGTGCGGAAGCAAGTCAAAAAGATGCTCGCTACCCTCGGATCGAATGACTCAAAAACAATGGAAAGAAAGGTGCGGAAACGTAGTGGAGTACAATCTGTCTAAGCCGATGAGCTGGAGAGAATTAAAGTCGATGCCAGTAGATCTTCAGGTAGAGTATTTAAAAAAATTAAGTTCAACATTTGCTCTGTCAATGAAGCATCTGTCTGGCATGTTAGGAGTCAACCCCAACACTGTTAGAGTACACCTAAAAGAAATTGGCGCATACAAGTATTTTAGCCATGGGAATGGGTACAAAATGCCAAGCGGGTCACTCCAAGCATTTGAACAGTTTCTAGGGATGGCCACTGCCGGCGCAGATGAAACGAAAACCGAGGCCCTTTACGAATGTTCATCTGGCATCTATAGCCCAATGTGTGATTATCCCGCTCCGATAGTTGAGAAATCAAAGCTGAATAGTTTTAAATTTTCGATGAGCGGACCAGCAGATTTAACATCAATTATGAATTCAATTAGGTTGTTTGTTCAAGATGGAGACAATGTCGATATTGAAATTAGCGGATTTTTTAAAAATTAAATTGCAAAGAGAGGAAGATGTTGGTATAATTAGCAAAAAATACAATAACAAGGAGACTGCTCCAATGAAAGAAAATCTCATGGAATTGATTGAAACTGAGGTCAATGTGTATTGCGACCGATTTAAGGGACACTATGAGATGTATACTAAGGACAAAGAGAAGATTACGGAGATTGCCGCATTCTTCACAGAGCAGAGTGAGAAGTGGAACTGGAACGTGGACCTGATCTCTCTTGATCCAATGTACAGTCAAGACGCGATTGTAAGAGTGTCGGGTGACATGATCAGCATGTATGGAGATCGGCTTGCGAAGTTTAGCGAGGTTTTGGACAACATTGATGAAATTCAGGTTGAAGCAATCCAAAAGGGAGGCGGATATCTGAGCGTCAAATTTATTATCAAGGATTTTTGGAAAAAGGTATGAATGAGCGACGCAGACAAAAGCTGAGAGATGCAGATTCTCATTTGGGAGCGGCCTTTAATCTAATCAGCGCAGTTGCCGTTGAAGAAGATATGACGCTGAGAAATGTCCCGTATAATCTGCAATATTCCGACAGTTATTCCGACAGGGAAGACATATTGGAGCAGATTGAAGAAGTCCTGGAGCACGTTAACGACGCCAGAGAAAAGCTGGAAGAAGTAGTTTGATGAGGTGACCCGATGTCTCTTGCAATAGCAATACTTTTCGTCTTTGGCGGAATTTTCTACTTAATCTACCAAGGATTTAAATCCGGAATGGTCACATCTGCAATCGGCACTATTGTCGGCAATTACTCCAGAGAATCAATGCACGAGGAGAATGGGTATGCAAGACGAGAGTCCATTAGTCGAGACCTGGCGTTTTGTAAAACCCATGCTGGACATGTATTTGATTTCCTTGGGGGAATATCTGTCGGGCAGTTCTCAGCAGATGTAATCAGTATTTATATTGCGTGGCTTGGCGGATATACAGCGGGAACAGACGTTGTTAGAATCAGCGGTGTGATCGAGAGCACAACCGAGAGCCGAATGGAGAGGATTGAGCAGATTTATCAGTTTTCCAAGAACAGAAAACCCCTCACTCAAGAACGTCGCGATGAAATCTGGAGAGCTCTCGGATGTATGGAAGATTATATT
>CAZTCE010000263.1:0-1836 GCA_964612205.1 uncultured Eubacteriales bacterium
GTTGATTTTAATGAGAAAGTAAATGTGACAACTCCAAATTCACTTACTAGAATGAAAGTTGTAACGGTTGAAGAGAAAACAAGAGTAAGAACATATAAAAAGGAATTTTCAAGAAATAACGGATATGCAAAGAAAAATGAAAAACTTTATATTTTTGATCCGAACGATAAAACTGATGATGGGTACGTAAAAGTTAAGAACGAAAGAGGTGATATTGGTTATGCTTTATTAGAAGATATTCGCGTTGAAAATGTTGTTAGTGAACCTACTATTAATCAAGTTACGGATGCAAAAAACAAAAAGATTTCGTTAGTTTGGGAATATGCTGAAAATTATACTCCAAACAGAGAAGGGCAAGCCAAAATTGATGGGTTAGATGTTATTTCTCCTACATGGCTTTATCTAAAAGACAGTTTGGGCAATTTGGAAGTTACAACTGATAAAACTTATTTTAATTGGGCAAAAAAACAAGGCTATTTGGTTTGGCCGACATTAAAAAATGATTTTACTAGTTTAGAAGAAACTTCACAAGTTATCACAGATATGAATCTTCGAGAAAAGTTTATTGAAAAAATTCTTGCCTATGCTTTAGCAAATAAATTCGATGGAATTAATATTGACTTTGAATATATGAATAAAGCTGATAAAAATGAATTTTCTGAATTTGTTAGAGAGCTTTCTGCAAGACTTAGAGCAAATGACATTACAGTTTCTGTTGATGTAACAATTCCTGGTGGAAGTGACACATATTCACTTTGCTATGATAGAAAAGCTTTGGCGAATGCGGTTGATTATATGATGCTTATGGCTTATGATCAATATGGAAGTTGGAGCAAAAATCCTGGTCCAAATGCTTCAATTTCATGGGTTGAGAATAACATTGAAACAATGCTTGGATATGAAGGCGTAAGCAAAGAAAAGTTGATTTTATGTGTTCCATTTTATTCAAGATATTGGAAAGTTGATTCTGAGTCTGGTGTTAGAAAAGGGGTTAGCACTTTAACAATGAAGAGTGCAAATGATTATTTAGAAAAATATAAAAACAAAGCTGTGTGGAATGAAGAATCTGGTCAATATTATGTTGAATATACAGAAAAAGGAACTACTACAAAAATTTGGATTGATAATGAGGAGGCATTGAAAAAGAAGATAGAATTAATTGAAAAATATGATTTAGCTGGTGTTGCAGCTTGGAGATGGGGATATGAAGATGGAAATGAGGTTTGGAATGTGATTAAAAATATGGAATAGTTTTTGATTATTATTCATAACATTAATTAAATAAAAGGAGGTATGTGAAATGTCTTATGCATTGGTTGATTATACAGAAAAGAAGTGGTCAAGCACGATAAAAGTTAGCAACACGATTGGTGAAGTTGATATTTCATTGCCTCCTTTTGAAATAAGAAAGTCAAAGAAATATGCAAGAAAGGTTTCGAAAATTTTAAATAAGCAAAAAATCGGAACTGTTTTATTAAACAATGAATTATCACAAAATTTTGAGTTTTGCCAAGAGCTAGTTGAAAATAAAAAATACATAATAACAGGCAGAAGAATGTATAAAGTTTTAATGCTAAGGATACTTAAAGACATTTCAAAGCAGATGAATGTGCCATTAGCTAAATTAAAAGTCGTTATGCTAATAAATGAATATAGTTGGGATAACATTGATTTGGTGAGAATCATTTCGAAAGAAGTTAAATCGTTAACCATTGTGACAAATGATAAAGAAAAATATTCAAATTTGGTGACAGAACTATTTGAAAAGTGTGGAATAGTATTAAAAGTTTTTGATAAAAATAAAACAAATTTTAAATATAACCATATCTTATTAAA
>CAZTCE010000264.1:0-1820 GCA_964612205.1 uncultured Eubacteriales bacterium
GGATAAGGAGACAGCACTATGAAACCGATGATTTGTTCCAGATGCAAGAAAAATATGGCAGTGGTCTTCATTACCAAAATGGAAAACGGCAAGACGAGCAACGAAGGGCTCTGCCTGAACTGCGCAAGGGAGCTTGGCATCAAGCCGGTGGAAGATATGATTAGCCGCATGGGTCTGACCGAGGAAGATCTGGAAAACCTCAGCGGCGAAATGGGCGTGTGTGAGCGTCCTCTGAGAGCATCCACCGCTCAGGGTGAGCGAATCGCCCTGTCTTCCAGCGAGACCGCCCCGGCAGGTACTTACATCGATATCGAGATCAACTGCCTGACCAAGGATATGCACGATCTGGCTCTGGAATGTCTGGACTATGGCAAACTCCGGGGAATCGGTCAGTGGCGAAACAGTGGCAAAGGCCGCTATACCTATGAGATTCTGGATTGACCGCTAAGGCGATGCCCAGCGGTGCGGGGCCAAGGGCTGCAACGGCACAGTAGAGCTCAGCAGCGCAATGGCTTTGAGCTGCTCAGCGAAGCATAGCTACGGCAGGGAACAGCATTGCAGTGCGACGCAAAGGCAGAACTGAGAACGGCTTTTCTGTGCGAAGGAATTGCAACGGGATGCGCGGAGCGGCGATGGAACAGCGAAGCAGTGCGTGGCAAAGAACGCATGGCAATGGCGCAGAATCGCCGAGAACGGCGAGGCAAAGGCAAAGCGATGAACAGCGAAGAACAGCGAGGCAAAGGCAAAGCGGGCCAAAGCTGAGCGCAGCATGTCTCAGCAAAGGCAGGGCGGCGAGAGGCAGAGCGTTGAAAGGCAGAGGCATGGCGAGGGCACTGCTCTCCTCAGCACGGACTAGCACTGCGACGGCACAGCGCTGCATGGAGCATCATAGCAAAGGCACTGCACAGTTCTGCATTGCTCCACACACAAAATATAATAAGAAAGGAATATCGACCTATGGACATCCCAGATTGTTATGACCCCGTTTATCAGGCAGAACGCAGAGAAGCGAAGTGGGACGCATACATAAAGCCACTCCGGCGGTGTGATTTATGTCATACCTCTATTTACCCCGGAAACCGCTATCGAGAGTGTTTCAATGGAACCGTGTGTTCAGACTGCTTTGAAGAACTCAGCGAATACGAATTAATTGAAGAAGGAGATTAATATGGCAATCAAGAAAGCCGCTGAATTGGATTTCAGCAACAAGAAGTTCATGCTTATCATTTCCGGCCAGCCCGGTCTTGGAAAGACTACGTTGGCCCTCTCCGCCCCTAAGCCCTTCCTGTTTGATACCGATAACGGCATCGCCCGGGTCAAAGCCGCCCACCGGCAGGATGTAATTACCTCCGTAACAGAAACCTATGAGGAACTACTTGCCGATATGCAGTCTGACGAATACAAGGCAGCTGAGAGCGTGGTTATTGATACCGGCGGAACCCTGGTGCAGCTGATGAAGGATTGGGCTAGAAAGCATGACGCAAAGGCCGCAAAGGATGGGCGGGCCATGTATGGCGTTATCAAGACCGAATTTGACCGCCTGTGCTACCAGATCAGAACCACCGATAAGAAGCATCTGGTAGTCGTGTTCCATACCACAGAACAGTCCAAGGGCGATACCATCCAGACACGCTTGTCCTGCGAGGGTAGCACCAAAGATATCGTTTGGACACCCGCTGACTTCGGCGGCCATATGTTTATGATGGGTTCCAAGCGGTGTATCGGCTTTACTCCCACCGATGAGTATTTCGCAAAAGGTTGTTTTGGTGTCCAGGGCGTGATTCCCGTCCCCGAGCTGAAAGAGGGCCAGAAGAACACCT
>CAZTCE010000265.1:0-1794 GCA_964612205.1 uncultured Eubacteriales bacterium
ATGTTGCAGTCGTAGGCGGCGATTACCATGATGCTTTCAATGGTTTTGCTCTGGTACTGGCGTTCTGAAATTATTTGTGATATGTGAACAGGGGAAAAAAAGTAGCTACTACCGAAGTGGTAGTAGCTACTCGAGCGAATGGAATAGGAGGGGAAAATGATGGCGTTTTGTTGAAAACTTGGTTGGTTATATAGATGGCTGAATGTTAATCTGCTGGTTCTAGATATACGATGTTAAACCATCCATTGTGTTGATAGACCTTTCCGCGCCGACTGAGTCCAGTAGGACAATTTGGATATGTGAACATCCATCCGTCATCTATTCTGCAACCTGTTCCATAACTGTCGATGTCCATTGCAGTATATGAGTGAAGTTCTCTGGTAGGGTTGCTGCATAGATAGTTTAACGAATAGGTTAAAACAAAGCCACATACAAGTAAGGAAACCAACATAATTTCAGATTTTTTCTTCTCCAAGTTAATGGAAAGAATCAGCCAATACGAAATGCCAAAGGCCAGAACGGTGGAATAAAACTGTACCACAGGATAAAGCCCCATGTGGTAGCTTCTTGCCCACACTACGGCCAAAAATACGGGAAGAATGCATATAAACATTGGAAGGGTTACATTACACCATTTGTAATCTCTGCATATCTGACCGGTGGCAAACAAAAGGAGCATCCATAATGCAGAACCAGCACTAAACACGCTAACAGCTTTCGGTGAGTTTCTAAAAACAACAAGTGCAATTAACAACAGAGCTGCAATGAGTATAAAAATGAGTTTGCGGCGGGGAGATATAGTGGATTCATCCTGTGATCTCGTTTTAAGTTGCTTTTTCAAAACAATCCGGAGTACTATAGCAACGCCGATAAATAAACTACAGGAAACAATTGTAAGGACACCGGCGGTTATGTGCGGAAGAAAAAACCACAAAACACCCATTGCAACAAGCAAAAGAGAAATATAGAATTTGTACATACAAAACCCCCGTTTAGTACAGCATCGGTGTAAATCCAGTATAGGTTGAGCGGCTATTCTTGTTACCATTATATGATTTTGGAACACGGTGTGTTCCAGAGAAATTTGAGTTCGAAGAGGCGGAGCTAGGGAGAAGCTCTGAAACAGCCTTAGTGGCGACAGTTCCAGCAGCATCTCTTAGTCCGTTGGTTGTTGTCATAATGATATCTGATACCAGATCGTCTATAACCTCATTTGTTATGCAATCACCCATAAAACTCAAATAGTTTCCAATAACAGCCTTTATTCCAATTTTATATGCTAATGTATCCCATTTTATTGAATAAAATGAGTCATTTATACACGTTTCAGTAATATCGCCAACCATAGAGACGATAACTCCACCTAAAATTGAAGCATGCAGTCCAACAGCGGCTGATATTGCACCGATTACAGCTCCAGCAACAATGTTATTTCCATCGTTTGAAGCAAATAATGCACCCGTTAAACCACCTACTACCCCAGCTGCAACAGTTGCTATTATTCCAATATTTCCATCGGAATCAAGATAACTAGTAGGGGAGTTGTTGCAGTATGCAAACATGTTGTATCCAATAAAATTCTGTGCAGTACTTGCATACCCATCCGCATTCACAAACCGCTTCACCTGTGGATCATAGTACCGACTTTGGAGGTAGTACAGCTTCGTTTCCGTATCGTAATAGTACCCACGGTAGCGAATGGGGTTAATGTCAGCCATGGTTCCGCTGGAGGAAATCATGTTGCCCCAGGCATCGTAGACATAGCTGGCGGCGGTGGAGCCGGTGGTGGTAACC
>CAZTCE010000266.1:0-1792 GCA_964612205.1 uncultured Eubacteriales bacterium
CACCAGACGCAAAAAAAGATGGCATATCAATAAGGTGATACACAGGTCTTGAGGGAGTTAGCTTAAAAGCTGGCTCCCTATTTTTTGCCGACCGGATTAAACAAAAAAAGAAAGGACAGGAATGGAATTACTCCAAACCCGTCCTTATCTTGTAGAATCAATATGATCAAGTAGACGCAACCACAATGCTCGCCCTCTGATTTCTTTTTTTCAGTAAAGTTATATGTTAGTAGCCTTCTTATAAATGAGCAGGCTACGTCTATTTTCCACACCTCTGGCGTACCAGCACTTATTTTATATGTAAAGGAAAGAGCAAAGCTCTTTCTCTTGATTTCAATGTAAGTATTTTTTATTGTCCTAATATTACATCTTCACCTGTAGATGTTATTTTAGGGCCATAAATATTTGTTAGTTCGCCCCTGTGGGTAATGACAACTCTGTGTCTTGCTCCTTAATCAAGTCGAGTAGTCTTAAATATTCATTTTGATATTTGAATTTGATTGTGATTTCTCCTCCTTCGTGTACATAAATCATATCAACCAATTCTACAACCACTTCTCTAGTAAGAGTTTTAATATTTTTGTGTGCTAAGAAATAGGTAAGAAATGCGTTATCTTCTTGAGTAACATTTTTATATGCTTCAATTTCATCTTTTATCTGCTTGACGTCATTTTCTAATTTGCATATTTGAGCATTGGTTCGTTCTTTTAATTCAAGATATTCATCCTGCGTAATTATTCCATTTTTCCAGTCTGGATATAGATCCATTTTACAATTTAATAAAGAAGATATTGAACGTTCTTTTTCGTCTAATACCTTCTCCAATCGACTAGATTTTTTTGATTTAATATTTTTTCTTTTAATCTCCTCCAGCGCTTCGTCCAATGAGACTGCAATTTGAATATGTGCCTTTATTGTCTCAAAGACTGCTTTTTCTAGTCTATCACTGCGTATTGTGTGTTTACTGCAAGTCGTTGCATCCATTTTTTTATAAGTCGAGCAAACATAGTATGTGTAATTTTTATATGGTTGAGAGATTAGTTTTCGATTCATTGCTCTCTTGCAGTCTGCACAACGGACATATCCAGACAAAAGATGGTAGTGATGTTTTGTTGGCGGAGTTCTATGATCTCGCTCAAAAATTTCCTGTACCTTTCCAAAAGTATCCCTGTCAACAATTGCTTCGTGTGTGTTTTCAATGATTATCCATTCATCCTTTGGGATACTTACGGACACCTGCAGTTTATAACTTTTTATCTTATTTTTTCCTTGTACCATGTCTCCGATATACAACCGATTCGTCAATATGCGACGAACTGATGCGCTCGACCATAAAGCATCATTCATATCGTGCTGTGGATGTTTGTAGTTCATCCCCTTGTATCGTTTATATGAACTTGGGTTCAACACTCCCTCATTATTTAATTTTTTTGCAATTCCAATCATACTCATCCCGGATAGGAACCAGTTAAAAATATCACAAATCACTGGTGCGACCTCCCCATCTATAACGAGATGGTTATGGTCGTTAGGATCTTTCATATACCCGTAAGATGCAAAAGACCCAATGAATTTTCCTTGTTTTCGTTTTATGGTTAGAGCACTGCGAATCTTATTAGAAATATCCCGACAATACTCATCATTTATAAGATTTTTAAACGGGACAATAATGCTGTTTACAGAGTCCGGATTGTCTATGCTGTCTACATTATCATTGATAGCAATGAATCTAACGTTCATTAGTGGGAAGAATGTTTCAATATAGCGTCCCACCTCAATATAGTTTCTCCCT
>CAZTCE010000267.1:0-1782 GCA_964612205.1 uncultured Eubacteriales bacterium
AGCTTCACAACTAACAAACATATTCGACATATTCGTTACTTTGCTTGTATTAAATCCACTTACATCCAAACTTGTTAAAGCTTCACAACTATAAAACATACCGTACATATCCGTTACTTTGCTTGTATTAAATTTAGTTACATCCAAACTTGTTAAAGCTTCACAACTAACAAACATATTCGACATATTCGTTACTTTGCTTGTATTAAATTTAGTTACATCCAAACTTGTTAAAGATACACAATAAGCAAACATCTGCGACATATTCGTTACGTTGCTTGTGTTAAAGCCACTTACATCTAAAATTGTTAAAGCTGAACAAACTTTAAACATATAAGACATATCCGTTACGTTGCTTGTGTTAAAGCCACTTACATCTATACTTGTTAAACCTGAACAATCTCTAAACATATACGACATATCCGTTACGTTGCTTGTATCAAAGTTACTTACATCTAAACTTGTTAAAGTTGAACAATTGTCAAACATAGCCGACATATCCTTTACGTTGCTTGTGTCTAATAAATGCAGGTTCTTTATTTCTACACAATTAGTGTAATTCGTAAATAAGTTGCTTGAATCAGCATGTGCAAATATCTTTTCACCTTCAGCTAAGTCTGCAACAATGTGCAAGTTATAATATGTTGTAGTATCTGTGCTTTGATTATTCCTTTCAAGATAAGCTGTTACTGTTCCATCTCCTTTTTTAGCTGATAAGTCCCACGTTGTTACATATGTTTCTGGCACTTCACCACTTGAAAATATTATACTTTTTATTGAATCTGCTCTATATGCTCCATTTTCTATTCTATCTGCATTACCAATTACATAATAAGCATAGCCTTGACCATTAACATTTTCAAAATAATTTTCTCTCTCCATCAACATTGCTTGCGGTTTAGCCGCTATAATTTCATCATCAAAAGTAACCTCCGAAGAAATCCAATCTCTAGCATAGTTATCATTTACATAGCCTGTGCCATAAGAAACTAGCATTAATTCCCCAGCATCTCCATTTGCGATTGTATATTTATAAGTTGAAATATTGTCAGTTGTTGAAACGTAAGTTGTATCTCTTTCCGCTCCATTCTCGCCAAATTTTAATTTTAATTCAGGTGCAACTGTAATCATTACATTTTGATTCCATTTAACAGCTAAAGTGATTTCAGTGCCTTCACCATATTTACCAGGAGTTGGAGAAACCAAATAAATATCTTCAACATAAGGTGCTTGTGAAATGACTTTAATTGTTCTAGTTACTGTTTCAGGTGTTTCACCGTCAGACAAATAAACTGTTTCGTAGTTTCCTGAGTTATTTTTCATTTGCAATGTGTATGTTGCTGTATATGTGCCAACTGTTGAAGTATCTAAAGTTGTACTCTCCGCATTTGTTGCATTATTCTTGTAAGACTTCAATGTTCTAAATAGACCATTTGGGTCTGTTACAAAACCTGCTGTTGTAACACCAGTTTCTGTATATGTCGAGCCTTTGGCAACATATTCCGGCAATTTATTCGCCATCAAAACTGGGTAAACGCCCTCGCCGTTATTTTCATAATTCCAATAATTTGATGTATCATCATTATATGCGTATGCACTTTCAGAAGTTAACGCGTAAAGTTTTTTCAAATCACATATACGACTATACGAACTACTATTAGTTGGAATTGTTAAAGTGTTTGTGAATAATATATAATCTAGTCCACTACATCCAGAAAAGCATAACCTTCTATGCTCTCTACACTATCTCCTATTGTTAAACTTCCTGTAAAGCCACTACAT
>CAZTCE010000268.1:0-1773 GCA_964612205.1 uncultured Eubacteriales bacterium
AGTTGCTTTTATGAAATAACAGTTCCTATCTGACCGATTTTACTGTATATACAGGGTTATCCTCCCCATATTTATCAGGCCATTGCCAGATTTGGGGCAGACTTCCCCCTTGTCCGTCTGTTGTGTTTTAACAGCTTGTTAAAGTTGTATGCACCAACCTTGAATAGAAAAAACTGTCGGGAACGCAGATACCCAAATACCGGGATGGTATCGACATGATATCTTCTTCGGAGCACAGATGGAATTCCCTCTATCGCATTCCGCTTGCGGGTCAGCTGCCTGTATTCATCGGTTGAAAGTTTAGCCAGGTACCTTGCACGTTCAACCATGTTGGCTGATACGTGGATTGCATAGTTTTTCTTTTGCTCTCTGGCTTTGCACTCTTCTCTGTGAGGACATTTTCCGCAACACTCCCGGGCAAACAGTGCCCTGCACATGCCTGTTTTAGGATAAAATGTAGTCTTTACAGGAACATTGCCCATCGGACAGCCGGTTACCTGCCTGCCGTCTTCTGTAAAAGTAAATCCGGCAAATATTTTGCTGGTTTCTTTCCCGGAAAGTGCTGTAGTAATGAGTTCTGTGTTTTTGGATGCTGCTAATTCCTGATTTTCAGTTCCACTATAAGCACCATCTGCAATCATGGTCTCAGGCACGGCATTGTCTGGACGGCTGTTAAGATATTCCTTGCAGAATGCACTGTCACTGTGGGTATTGTTTTCATACCCAACACCGGTAATAAGGCTGTCGCCATTTTCCCCGACAGTCTCCACGATGTTGCCAACATAGCCTTTATGGTCTTTGCCCGCTTTGTGGCGAAAAGTCGCATCAGGATCCGAAGGATTCTGAAGACTTGAAGATGTGATCTCTTTCCTGTCCTTTGCAACAGGATTGCCCGATTCATCAATCCTGCTTTGTTCCGCAAGAACACGAATCAGCAGCTGGTACTCCTGAAATTCGAGCCATGCGTCGTTATCCATGATGGCTTTGACCCGTGCAGCTTCCCAAAGCGCTCTTTCCAGACGAGGCGTTACATCATCACCTTTACAGTAATAAATAATATTGTTGTAATCGTCAGGATCCAGATAGTGAAGAAGCTCTTTTGGTATAAGTTCCTCATTGCCAAGACGGTGTATCAGTCTGACTGCATTTGCAGTGGTGGAATAAATAATTTCCAGTCTCGACATGCGCTTGCACCTTGATGCAATCATGAGACTGTCCATACGCTTTACATTGGAGTTCAGATTCATGTAATCCGAATAAACTTTGGAAAGATGCATCATTTCTTCCTGTAACAGATTTTGCCCTGTCTCTAATTCGTAATGATAGAGACGCTCACGGAAACGGCTGAAAGTCCTGTCGCTGACCGGCTGTTCCGAAAGATGTGTAGTATGGAGCGCATACTGGTATCGAAGATCACAGCAGATAGACTCAATCAGTCCGTCATCATTGAGATTGTTGTTTTCCTTCAATATCAATGCCCCAACAATGAAATTCACAGGAGTATTTGGCCTGGAAAATTTATTATCGCTGTAAAGGACAGAAAAACGTTCTTCATTGATAGCAGGAAAAACAATATCTGCAAAATCCTTGCACCAGGAATTCATGATGATTTTCTGCGTGCGCGGTGATTGATTTATAAAGCTGTCATTCAGCGTAATCTGTTGATTTTGATTGAGTTTAAAAGACATATCCTGTACCTCGCTTCTGATATGTCTCTATTATAGCAGAATAGTGAGGATTTGTGTGGCTTAGTGTCAAGTTTTGACACCTTAA
>CAZTCE010000269.1:0-1742 GCA_964612205.1 uncultured Eubacteriales bacterium
ACCCAGACGTCGGCCCCTAGAAGGTAAAATGTCCAGGGGCTAGGTGTGGGCTTACCGTCCGCAAACAGTAAGCCGGTCTGCCCCTCGGCCAAAGGCCAGACCGCCCGGAAAGCAAGTCCGTAAAGACTGGCTTCCCATTCACAGTGACAAACTTTTTGCAACCAGAACCGTTGCAAGTTTATTCTAGCACTAAAGAGGTTTTTTCGTCAATCTTATGCTTGTAAAAGGCGTAGTTTTGCGATAAAATCTTCTTAGAAGCCACATGGAGGAGTGATGTTTTGAAAAGACCTAGCGATTGCAGATTTTTTAAGATTGTCACCCAGCAGCTTAACGAAGATAAGCGTCCGATCAACAAGGATAAAATCGAGGTTTTAGCAGCTGCGACTGACCTTCTTGAGCGCACAGTTCATCAGACAAATGGCGGCACTCAGCCCAGACTGAGCATCCAAGAGAAACTTGGAACAGCCTATATGGACGCAACTTCCCCAAGATTTTCGATTTCGGGTGATGACCTGAAGATTTTAAGCGAGGTCCTGCGCGAAGCTTCTCTGTTTTCTTTCGACGAAGAAGATGGAGTATGCAACGTAAGTATCAATATCCCAAATATAATGACAGAATAGTTCAAAAGCACACCTGAAGGTTTTCGGGTGTGCTTTTGTCCTAGAAAAGGCTGGTATTGTAAATACTTTTTGTGGTCACTCGGAAATTATCTGAGTGACTATTGTTTTAAAGGAGGGTGCCAAAGTGACCCGAAGGCAAAAGATGAAAATTCAGAAGGTTCTTGGGTTGGTTCTGTTAGTGGCAACTGCTGGACTTTTGATTATGGTGGCGAAGTTTTTTGGCGAGGATGCAGACGGTTCGTTCGCTATTATTACGCTTCCGCTTGCGGTTGCTTTAATGACCTCTAAGCGGTGCTGGCTGTCGATCTAATTTAGACGCGGGTATGCCGGAATTTTGGTAGACGGGCGAGGTTTAGGCCCTCGTGCTTTTAGCGTTGGGGTTCGAGTCCCCATACCCGCACCAAGCGCAAGACGCTATCCCTCCGCATCTAGTAAGAGTTTTGTGATATACGAAATTTTTAGAAAGGATTAGTATATGCACATAATTATTCGCCTCTTAGTTGGTGTGGAGGGAGAATAAAAGGAGGATTGATATCTTTGTATAAAGCATTGATAAGGGAATTCCCGGCTCAAGGCGAAGATTTTGATGACGAGATGATTTCTGAGCCTGCTACATTTAATGTAATTCCGAAGAAGGGAGAAATCATTCAGATTTTTGGCGAGTCTTTTGAAGTTTTTCGGGTTGTCCATGATGTATACGAAACCAGAGAAAAAACGTTGGAATCAGAAATCCAGCTGTGGGTGCATTGTTTATGAGTAGAATGATCACAGAAATCAGCGTAGAAACACCAATTGGGGTTTTGTCTGCGTGTATTGGAGGAGATCCTGATAACTACCCAGAAATTTTTTGCTATATCACGAGACCAGATGGAGTAGAGATCGACCTTACTGCGGTTTGTATTGATAGAGATGAACAAATTGTAAGGGCTTATCTCTATGGAGACACAGCAACCGATTGCTATACAAAGCAGCACACTTGGAGTGCTGAGGAAATCAATATCCAAGAAGATTAACCAGGCCGCAGTTTTTTGCGGCTATATGCGGATGTAGTTTAACGGCAGAACACCAGTCTTCCAAGCTGGCTGTGCGGGTTCGATTCCCGTTATCCGCTCCATATACACC
>CAZTCE010000270.1:0-1739 GCA_964612205.1 uncultured Eubacteriales bacterium
AAAGAAGAAGTAACGTTTAGCTCAATTGCTCCTAATCAAAAATTTACTTACACCGGAGCACGCCAAGCACCATCAGGAATATTTGTAATTGGTAATAAAGTGCCATCGGGTGAAATTAAAGTAAGATATGCAGGAACAACAACAAATGGTACAGCATATAATAGCATATCTGCTCCAAAGGATGCGGGAACATATACTGTTACATATAAAGTTCCAGATAGTAATTCACTTTATAAAGGTCAAGTAACATATAACTTTACAATCATCAAAGCACAGTATAAAAAAGTAACAATATCAGAACCAACTAAATTTGAATATACAGGAAGTGCTATAAAGCCATCAGCAAATGGTTTTTGGAATAATCTAATGACAGCAAGTGGTGATATTGAAAAAACAGATGTCGGCAATTATACTATAAAAGTTAGTTTTAATGATAAATTTAACTATGCTTGGGCAGATGGAAGTAATGATGATTTGGAACTATATTGGTCTATTACAAAAGCAACTCCTACAATTACAATTACAATAAGCAATTTATCTCAAACAGCTGGAAGCATTGTAGAGCCAACATACACAGTTTCTCCTGCAGTTACAAATGGAACAGTTAAAGTAGAATATAAATTAAGCACAGCAGAAGATTCAACATATACAGAAACATTGCCAACAACAGCTGGAACATATTCGGTTAGAGTAAGCGTTTCTGGAGATAAAAACCTAGAAAATAAATCTGAAGTTGCAACATTAGAAATCGCAAGAAAAACAACTGGTGGAGGAGGCGGAGGTTCTTCTACTACAACATATACAATAACAGTAGAAGAAAATAAAAACGCAGAAGTAACACCAAACGGAAAAGTTAAAGTTGAAAAAGGCGAAGACAAAACATTTAAAATAAAAGCAAAAGAAGGATACGAAATTGAAGATGTTTTAGTTGATGGAAAGAGTGTTGGAGCAGTTAGCGAATATACATTTAAAGATGTAAAAGCTAAACATACTTTAGAAGTTAAAGTTAAAAAAGTAGAAGAAGAGCCAACAACTCTAGAAACATTTAAAGATGTTAAGAAAAATGAATGGTATTTTGAAGCAATTGAATATGTTGCTAAAAAAGGTTTAATGAACGGAACTGGAAATGATGAGTTTAGTCCTAATGAAGCAACAACAAGAGGAATGATAGTAACAATTCTTTACAGATTAGAGGGCGAGCCAGAAGTTGAAGAATGTTCATTTACAGATGTTCCAAGTGGTGCTTATTATGCAAAAGCAATAGCTTGGGCAGAAAAGAACGGCATTGTATTAGGTTTAGGCGATGGCAAATTCGGACCAGACGATGAAATTACAAGAGAACAATTAGCAGCAATTATGTATCGTTATTCAATGTACAAAAAATATAGCACATCAGTAGGCGAAGACACAAACATTTTAAGTTATAACGACATTCAAGATTTAGCAGATTATGCATTCCCAGCAATGCAATATGCTTGTGGTGAAGGTTTAATTAGCGGAATGGGCGATGGAAACTTAAATCCAAAAGGAAACGCAACAAGAGCACAAGTTGCAACAATCTTAATGCGTTACTGCGAAAAATATATAAAATAAAATATTTTGAAATATCTAGAAGATGCTACCTAAAAATTGAAGTGAACCAAAATTGTTAGACCAAAAGTTTAACAAGGAGGTTTCACTTCAAAATAGCATTATGGTGTTGATAAAAGATACAATGGGAATTATACTAGCATATATGC
>CAZTCE010000271.1:0-1730 GCA_964612205.1 uncultured Eubacteriales bacterium
TTGTTATATAATAAATAAGAAGGTTAGCAGTTTCCATATAACTGTAATATACAAGAGAAAAGGTAGGAATGAAAAATGAACAATGAAATGTACGAAATAGTAAAAAATAGACCTGGTTTTATTGCAGCACTTGACCAAAGTGGTGGTAGCACAGGAAAAGCTTTAAAAAATTATGGAATAGACGAGAGCGAATACACAAACGAAGAAGAAATGTTTAATCTAATCCATGAAATGAGAAAGAGAGTTTTCACTAGCAAATCTTTCACAAGTGAACATATCTTAGGAGCTATTTTGTTTGAAAAAACAATGCTTTCAAAGGTTGGAGAGGAATACACTGCTGATTATTTATGGAATGAAAAGAAAATAGTTTCTTTCTTAAAAGTAGACAAAGGTTTAGCAGAAGAATCAAATGGTGTTAAATTAATGAAAGATATTCCAAATCTTGAAGAAGAACTAAAAGAAGCAAGAGAAAAGAATGTGTTTGGAACAAAAATGAGATCAGTAATTTATAGTGCAAATATTGATGGCATTAAAGCTATTGTTAATCAACAATTTGAGCTTGCTAAAATAATATGCGATGCTGGATTAGTTCCAATAATTGAGCCGGAAGTTGATATAAATGCACCTGATAAAGAAAAATGCGAAGAAATATTAAAAGCAGAAATCAAAAAACAATTGGATTTCTGGAACAATAACGATAAGATAATGTTTAAATTTACAATACCAACTGTTGCCAATCTTTATTCAAGTTTATATGATTATGATTGTGTTGTTAGGATTGTTGCACTATCTGGTGGATACGATATTGACGAAGCAGTAGACCTACTTTCTAAAAATAATAATATGATTGCAAGTTTTTCAAGAGCATTATTGCAAGACTTAAATGCTCATCAAACTCAAGAAGAATTTGACCAAAAATTAAATGATGTAATTGTAAGAATCTATAATGCATCGATTTCTTAAATAGTCGCTAAACAAGTTGACAAAACATAAAATTATAGTAACATGATGTTACATAAGAATGAGTTTTATTAATTTGGAGGGATTATTATGCCGAGATGTGTGTCTTGTTCTTCTTTTGATCCTTTTTATAAGGATGACTGGTGCAGTTACTACGGTCGTGCAACTTCGTCGTGAGGGGGAGTGTAGCATGTCCGATTGGGGTGGTTCTCATGAAGAATACGATGCTAACAAAGTGTGTGCGACATGCACTAGTTACTCTGGTGGCTGGTGTGATTATCACAGATGTGAAACTAATTCGAGCAGTTATTGCTCTGATTATACTTAAGCAGACAAAAACCTTGGCATATTTTGCCAAGGTTTTTATAGTTAGGAGGAAAATTATGGAAAACAAAAATGGTGCATCGAAGTGTAAAATTACCGAAAAAGAGCTTAACCGTTTTTCGAGACGAGAAATATCTAAAAAAATGAAAAAAGACGTTTCATTTTTTTTCGAAATAAATCTTGAAAATGTTGTTAATGTCGATATTGTTATGAAAAATATAGTTGAAATTTTTAAAATAGCTAATTTGAATAATTTTGATCTGGGTAAAGATGAAAATGGTAGCATTATGCATAAATACATAATGTTGAGCAATGGTGATGAAAAGAAAATTCAGTTGCTAGAGAAAATGTTTGATATTTTAAAAATGGAAAATTTTAAAGAAATATATTCGTATATATATGATACCATTTGTGATGATTTAGATGAAAAATTTAGTCAAAATAAT
>CAZTCE010000272.1:0-1718 GCA_964612205.1 uncultured Eubacteriales bacterium
CTGTAACCTGTCCCTGCGCCTTTTCATCTGGGTAATCGCCGTAGATACGAAGGTACTTCTTTTCCTGCTGATCGTACACAGCTGCGCCGTCATACTGGAAGCCGTCCGCTTCCATAGTGCCGTCCACATAGCCCTGCGCAGCTTGTTCTGCCTCTGCCAGCGTCTGATAGTCCAGCTTTGCATCGAAGCCGTTCTCAAAGTGATGGTAGGCAACTACCAGATACGGGCGGGCTGTGCGTTCGGCACTGTTGGCTGTCGCCTCATGCTCCGGCGCTGCCCTTTGCATGAACTCCGCAAGGGTCATTTCAGAGCCTTCAAAAGTCCAATCGTCGTTCTCAATCAGGTCGATGTATCCCTCTGCCGGAAACTCAATGGGCTGGCGGGTGACAATCGAACCAAAATGGTTGACCACTACGGAAGGTTCCAAATGCGCAGGGTTGCCGTAGCTGTCATCGCGGATGTCGTAGCAAAACAGGCCAGCAGGCAGGGAGTCACGATCAAAGCGCCCATTGGAGAACAGCGCCTCCTGATTGGCGATCTCCATCAGCTGATACCGGGTCTGATCAGCCTGCGCTTGTGCCGGTTCGGCAACGGCAGCAATAGTGGGTTCTGCAATCCACAGATCGGTAGCTTCCAGAATACGCTCATCCGGCACCACAACCGGCTCGTCGTGCTTTTCACGGATGGCTTCCAGCTCTGCCTTTTCCGCTGGCGTCAGGTAACGATCCTGCCGAATCAGTTCCCGAATCTGCTTCACCACCTGAGGCCAGCTCAGATGAATATCCGGGCAGTCCCGCTTTTTGTAGTGCAGGCCCTTGCCATCGTGATTTTCGCTGCTGTAGGTTGCGCTGGACAAGGCGGGAGCGCGCCCGCCGATGCCGTACTCCTTTTTCAGAAAGTCAGCGTACTCCTTGGGCGTATGGGGCTGGGTGAAGTAATCGTAGATCCGCGCCTTGCCCGATGCAAAACTGCTGCCGTGGGACATTGCCTCGGCGATTTCATCGTTGGTGATGAAGGGCGCAACCCTCGGTACTTCGGGCATGGTGGAGTCGAAATCCCGGCGCGGCATGGTGTACTCGTTCACCAGAGCATCCAACTCGTCAATGAAGCGATAGCGAAAACGCATCAATCCGGGCGTCTCTTTACAGGCCGTTCGGAACGCCTTGTACTCAGCCAGCATAGCGGGCAGCAGATCAGGGTCAGCCAGCGCCTTGGTAGCGGCTTCCACACAATCAGGATGGGAGCCGCCGCACATACCGGCGAGAGTGGGCATATAGCCCTGTTCACGGGAAGAGGCGTCTGTGTCCCAATACAGGTTGACCATTGCTTCCGCCATACGGCGGCGTTCATGCCCAAGGGCTGCTGCAACTTCAATGTTGGTGGCAAAGCGGCCTTCTTCCAGCAGTTCGCCAATGCGCTTAGCAGCGTCCGTCCATGAAAGAACCTGTGCAGTACGGGTGTAACGGGAAGTTCCTCCGGTGGCAAAATGCATACCATCCTCGGCATACCATGCGGTTATGCGCCCATGCTCTGTCGCAATACCGTAACCACCATGATATACACGGCGCAGGGCTGCGGTCATATCATCCAAAGGCTTTTGTTTGGAGAACTCCGCCACAAGAATCATGCGATGATCGGTTGTGTTGCTGTCGGTGCGCAGAATGTGGTCAATATCCTCCTGCGGCACAGAAAAAGCGAAGGGTGCAAAGATCGCACGC
>CAZTCE010000273.1:0-1713 GCA_964612205.1 uncultured Eubacteriales bacterium
TCCATTGTATCTCTATCTCTAACAGTAACTGCATTATCTTCCAATGTATCAAAATCAACTGTTATGCAATATGGAGTACCGATTTCGTCTTCTCTTCTATATCTTTTGCCAATGCTGCCAGACTCATCATATTCCATATTAAATTTCTTAGAAAGCTCGTCAAACACTTCTGTCGCTTTTTCACTTAATTTCTTAGAAAGTGGAAGGACAGCAGCTTTATAAGGTGCTAAAGCTGGGTGTAAATGTAAAACAGTTCTTACATCTCCCTCGGCGATTTCTTGTTCCTCATAAGCATCGCAAAGAGCCACTAAACAAACTCTATCTACACCAACAGCTGGCTCAACACAATATGGGATATATCTTTCATTAGTTTCTGAATCCAAATAAGATAAATCAACTCCTGACGCTTCTGAATGTCTAGATAAATCATAATCAGTTCTATCTGCAATTCCCCAAAGCTCGCCCCAGCCAAATGGAAATAAATATTCAATATCTGTTGTTGCTTTACTGTAAAAAGATAATTCCTCTTTCTCGTGGTCTCTCATTCTCAAATTTTCTTCTTTGATTCCTAAAGAGATAAGCCAATTCTTGCAAAAATCTTTCCAGTATGCAAACCACTCTAAATCTGTGCCAGGTTTGCAGAAAAATTCAAGTTCCATTTGTTCAAATTCTCTTGTTCTAAAAATAAAATTACCAGGTGTAATTTCATTTCTAAAAGAACGGCCCATTTGTCCAATACCCATTGGCATTTTGCCTCTCATAGCTCTTTGAACATTTTTGAAATTTACAAACATTCCTTGAGCTGTTTCAGGTCTTAAATAAACCTCAGATTTTGCATCTTCAGTAACACCCATAAAAGTTTTAAACATCAAATTGAATTTTCTAATATCTGTAAAATCTGTTTTTCCACAATCAGGACAAGGTATTTTGTTATCATTAATGTATTTTACTAATTCTTCATTAGACCAACCATCTAAGCCTGAAATTTGTTCTCCATTTTTAAAAGACCACTCTTCAATAAGCTTATCTGCTCTATGTCTTGTTTTACAAGATTTACAGTCGATTAAAGGATCACTAAAACCACCAACATGTCCTGTTGTTACCCAAACTTCAGGGTTCATAATAATGGCAGCGTCAATACCTGTGTTATGCTTGTTTTCTCTAATAAATTTTTGCCACCAAGCATCTTTAACATTTTTCTTTAGTTCTGCACCTAAAGGACCATAATCCCAAGAATTCGCAAGACCACCATAAATCTCCGAACCTGGAAATACAAAACCTCTATTTTTGCAAAGTGCTACAATCTTATCCATACTTTTTTCCATTTAAAAAACTCCTTTCATTTTTATGTGTGCAAGGGAATTTTCTATAAAAAAAGCCCTAGCCACAAATAATAAAATTGCAGCTAGGGACGAAATATTTAACATTCCGCGGTTCCACCCTAGTTAGTAAATCACCTAAATTATTTACTCACCTTTATTTTAAATTGCTCCGAAGTGCCGTTCGTCAAACCACCTTGCTTGTTTTCAGCAACCACAAGCTCTCTTAAAAGGTAAATTTAAGTACTCCTCTTCCTCAACGCAAACTTTTTACATAATCACATTATATTTAAGTAATACCTAAAAGTCAAGCATTAATTCAACATTTTGCCAATACTTTATGATTAATTTTTGATAAAATCCTATATATTAATTTTTGAAAATGTCCTAAAAA
>CAZTCE010000274.1:0-1713 GCA_964612205.1 uncultured Eubacteriales bacterium
ACTTTGATTTTACTGGCTTAAAGATTCCGAGAGACTATATTATATAATCTCTCGGAATCTTTAAGCCAGTAAAATCAAAGTTGCTTCTTGATTCTGCTCATGATGCCATGCCTGTTTATAAATGCTGCAAACGCAGTGGTATTACACCTTTTATTGATTTGAATGAAAAACAGGGTATTAAAGTTAAATATAAAAATTGACTTTTCCATTGGCGAAGATGGTGTTCTGTCTATTTTTGCATCGTAATTATGAAGGTGCTGAATAATTACCGTTTCAGATAATATTCACTTTTCAATGTTCATTACCTACTGTGCCGGATATAACCACTTAGGATTCCGAGAGATTATTTATTTTTATTTTATCCCCCCCCGATTAAATCTGTCAAGTAAAATCCCCGACTAGATGGGGTAAACTTATTGTAGGAATGTTACTGTTGAACCTTGACAACAAATGTTTTCAACAATTATGAAAGCATCGTAACTATTCAGGTAGGTCGAAGCATTTATTGCTGAGACCGTAAGAAAATGATACAATAAGATTTATATTGTGTTTTGGAAGTGTAAGCACCCGAAATTTTCAGTTCTCAAATGACGAAATTTATAGGATTTAATAACTGTTATAACGTTCTCCCCTTGTTTACGAACCCTCATAAGGGAAAAAATAAGAGAAAGGAGCAGAAAAAACAGATATTGAAACCTATACTGCTTATAATTTTGAAAGTAGGAGGACAGGTATGATAATACTGATAAATTAGGTGAATTTTTGTGGGGAGATAATGGATTATGAAAAGAATAAGAAATTTATCGATTAAAAAGAAATTATTTATCACCATGCTTGGAATTTCTTTGTTTATTATTGTGGTCATTACAGGAACCGCCATGAATAATACCTATCAGACAATGCGGGAACAGCTGATTTATAACAGAAGGATGAGTATAGGATGGCTTAGAGAGAGACTGGAGTTAGTAATGTCCAATTATCAGGAACAGTTTTACGAGTTTGAGGTGAATCAGGATTACAAGAAGATTATTGAAGCATGGTGCGTACAGGAAGAAACGCTGGATTATACTTCAAAATGGAAGCTGATTACAGCAATGAATGAGATGATCAGTATGGATTGCAACCTCAACAGTATAGAAATCTGTAATTTGAAAAATCATGAGGTATTAATTGCGGAGCGTTCGGGAGCAAAAATGCTGGAGAACGGAGATGGTATGGAGCAATGGGAGAAAAGGAAAATCAGCCTGCAGAATAATCTCGTTTTTTTGCGTAGCGAAAAAGAAATTCTAGTGGTGCACCAAATGAATCGTTTTTCCGATAAAGAGCCGTACGCCAGAATTGTTATGCATGTACGTCCATACGAGCTTCAGGATATACTGGCGGATATTAAAATGTCCGCAGATGAAACGGTGATTCTGTTAAATGATGAGGAACAATGGATAGAGGCAGATTATGGAAAACTCTCTGCGAGTGATTTGGAAACCGTGCAGCAGGTTTCGCAGAGGATGAAGGAAACAGATAAAACAGAATTTATACTCAATGGCAATTATTGGTTTTACCGTTCGGTAAACGGTACAAAATTGCAGGTGCTTTTGTCAGTTCCGGATTATACTATAAGAAATTCCCTCAATGGGACTCTGATGGCGGCTTTGATTGTAGGTGTGATTGTTATGCTGATTAGTTTGGGTGTTGCGAGTGCGGTTTCTCTTGTGT
>CAZTCE010000275.1:0-1693 GCA_964612205.1 uncultured Eubacteriales bacterium
TAATCTTCTGTTTGTATGTCTATTTTTAGGCCAAGGATCTGAAAAATTTAAATATATTCTTTCTATTTCTTTATCAAAAACTTCTTCGATATTTCTAGCGTCCAAAAGCAATAATTTCAAATTAGGAAGAATTTCTTCCTCCTGCTTTAATAATTCAACCGCACGCACCAAAACACTATCATACATTTCAATGCCAATATAGTTTACGTCTTTATTTTGTTTAGCCATTCCGAGTATAAAATGACCTTTACCCATTCCAATTTCTATATGAATTGGATTGCCATTTTTAAAAACATCCTTCCAATTTCCTTTAAAACTTTCAGGTATGTCAACATAATACGTTGATTCCATTATTCTTTCTTTTGCACCTTTTACCTTCTTTAACCTCATAAAAATACCTCTAATCTATTAATTTAACGCCATATTTAAACAGTCATTATTTACATTTCCGTCTATATTTGAAAATTTCTTGTGAAAAATATGGACAACTTTACTTTACTATTATATAATAACCCCGACAGTTAATCAAATATAATTGTTAAATTTTAATACGAGGTGAATTTATTATGAAAAAAATAGCATTAATGCTAACATTAGTTTTAGTATTCACAGTTTCTTGCGTTTTTGCAACAGAAACAGCAATGCCTATTTCTGGCGAAGCAGATAACACTGTTATCTCTGGTGAAATCGCTGATAGCGAAGTTGTTAGTGGAGAAACAGTTGAAACTGTTGAATCAGGTGATGAAAATGAAGAAGTTCTTCCTGAAAGCGGAAACGTAATCGACGAAAACGAACCTACAACAGATGTTTCTAGCGATGATACAGACGACGTTGCTACAACAGATTCAGATAAAGGTGCTGTTGTTGGTGCTATCATAGCTATCGCTATAGTTGTTATCGTAGTTGCAATTGCTGCAATACTTAGAAAAGACTAATAATTAATATATAAAAAACACCGTAATGTGATTTTTCACAGGCGGTGTTTTTTATTAGTCTAAAATTACTCTTCTTCCTCTTTTTCCTTACTGCAAGAACATTCACAATGACCATCATCGTCATAAAATTCATAAGTATACGTCCTATCCCCACTGCAAATATCTGTAAGCTTATCTAGTAAATCAGGAACATAATCTAACAATTTATCAATCGCATTACAATGATCTACTGGCAACATTTTAGCAGAATTTTCATTTACAACCAAAAATCCAACCGGCTGAATACTAACGCCTGCTCCACTTCCACCGCCGAATGGTAAACTATATTTATGTTCTTCTTCCAATCCTTGTTTTTTAGATTGTTCCAAAGTGCCATTACTCCATTCGCTCCCACCAGCAGCAAAACCAAAACCAACCTTCGAAACAGGCACAATAACTGTGCCATTCTCAAGTTCTATTGTTTCACCAATAACGGTATTAACATCAACCATATCCTTTAAATTTTTCATTGCACTATTCATAAGACTTTCTATTGGATGTTCACTCATCTTTATTACCTCCCTCTTATTCTCAAAAATAATTTGCTCAATTTTTCATTTATTATACTCAAAATCACATTAATTATACGAAAAGAAATAATCGAATCTATGCAAAACTCAAATTTAAATTCGTTATACAAGGGAATAATTTCATATTTCAAATTATTATAATCTATCTTTAAAAATTGTAGCGGTAGACACGTAATGCTAGCCAAAATC
>CAZTCE010000276.1:0-1680 GCA_964612205.1 uncultured Eubacteriales bacterium
CAGGAGACCTCATTGGAAGGTCGTGGTTATTGACTCGGAAGACGACAAGGGCTCTGTTGGGGTTGTGGAGCCACATGTTCCAGTCGTTGTAAGAGGATTGGTTGTTCAGGGAAAAAACGAGGGCAGAGTTGATTATGACTCTGAAGGAATCGGTCAAGCTCGATGGGTTACTGTAGCCACTGATTTGGAACAAGCGTACGTTGTTAGACCAGTAGCAGTGGTCGATGTACCCAGCTCCGGCAGAGTACCCTACAATACCTCCGAAGTATCTGGACATGATTGATCTTGTTGAAATAATGCCGGTATTCAGACAATTCTCGACGTGCGAGTAGTAGTTGTGCCCAACAATGCCACCAGTGTACAGCCCTCCGGAAAGCGTCCCATTGTGCGTGATCTCCCCGTCGTTCAGGCAGTTGTAGATGTAATGGTACTGGGAGTAGCCGAGGGACCCCACGATCCCTCCTACAAACGAATTTCCGACACCTCCTATTATGTGGATCTTCCCATAGTTGGCGCAGTTCGTCACGTCCGTCGTGTAGCACCCGCTTGTTGCGTAGAGGACCCCAGCAATGCCGCCGAGCCGCATCTCGCTGCCCGACTGCTTCTCGCACGAAACAGTCCCGTAGTTGATGCAGCTCCGGAGGTACTTGTACGCAGAACTACCCTGGTAGTAATACCCCACAATGCCTCCGATGTTTATAATCCCGCTATTGAGGTCCGACGCGTGGACGGGCCCGAAGTTGATGCAATTCTGCAGATTGGCCGCGTAGATCGTGGACGACGAGTCGGTGCGCCCAACAACCCCTCCGAGAGCGATCTCTCCGATTGTCCTCCCCTCGTGTGCGACCCTCCCGTAGTTGAAGCAGAACTGGATGAACTTGGTCGCGTTGACTGTCGTGAGGTACCCCACGACACCGCCGATGTAGGAGTACGTGATGTTCCCTACCTGGGTCACGGCACCGTAGTTGTCGCAGTTCCTAATGCTGGCGGTGTATGTTACGGAGCGTCCCTGCATGAACCCAGCAAGCCCTCCGATGTACAAGTAATAGCTGGTGGAAGTGTAACGAATGTCTCCATCAGCGTCCCCGCTCGAGGTCACATTCGCCATGTTGATGCTATTCTCGATGCTGCAGGGCCGGCTGACTGCGTAGCAGTACCCGATGAGCCCGCCCACGTACGAAGTCCCACTGTACCTGCTCATGACGGAGCACGTGCTGTCAAAAATCACGTTCCTTATGCTCATCCCGTAGTAGGCATACCCGAACAGCCCAGCGTGTTGCGCATACGTGTCGATCTTGATGTTGCTGATCCTGTGCCCCTGCCCATCGAATGTCCCGCGGAAGAAGTAGCTGGTCGTGTTCCCGATGATGCTGAACTGGTCCACGAGGTATCTGGGTGGGATAACGTCGGTTTCGAGAACCACGGTCTTCCCCTCGAAGATTTCCACTCCGGAGTTCACGACCTTCGAGAAACTGATGAAGTCCTCGACAGTCCTGAGCCGAGTGCAACTCCACACTGCACGCAGGACGACGTTGTGCCCGGGCATCTTGAACTGGTTGTTGGCAACGTCCCCGTAATCGCTCTCCCACCACTCGAACCTGCAGTCCTCCCGGGTGGTGGTGTTCGGCAGCGCCACAACCTCCTGGTACTCGGCAACAACAGTCTCGATGGCAGATCCAC
>CAZTCE010000277.1:0-1674 GCA_964612205.1 uncultured Eubacteriales bacterium
CTGAAACACAGAGCCGATACGGCGGAAGCGGTGGTGGGTTAGTTGGCGGAGATGCCAATGGAACATACGGCACAGCTAAAGGAGCAACACAAACAAGTGGAGGAACAAACAGCGGTAGTTCTGTTGTTAATGGAAAATTCGGCATCGGCGGTCGTTGTGACGACTTAGAAACAGCTTTTGTTGGCGGTGGCGGTGGCGGTTACTACGGCGGAGCTAGTGGTCGAACACAAGGCGACTGTGGAAGTGGCGGAAGTGGTTATGTGCATCCGAGAATGAGTAATACAGAAATTACAAGCGGTGTAAGAAACACACTAAACGGTTACGCTGAAATTGAACTTGTAAGCCTAACGGAAAATAATGTTTTTGTTGGAGATAAAAAAGTAAGTTCAATTTATTTAGGCAATGAAACTATTACTATAAAATAAAAAATGTTGGCGGTTGAAATATACCGCCTACAATAAAAAAGGAGCAAAAAACATGAGTAAAGCGAAATATTATGACGGAACTAAATTATTATCACTAATGGATATTGACGGAAAAAGACCTGAAATATATATTTGTACTAGTAATAGGTCTGCTGGCAAAACAGTGTTTTTTACACGTTTACTGGTTAATCGTTGGCTAAAAAAGAAACAGAAATTTGCTTTACTTTATAGATATAATTATGAACTGGATAATTGTGCTGACAAGTTTTTTAAAGATATAAACAACTTATTCTTTCCTAACATGGCAATGACAAGCAAACGAAAATGTAAAGGAATGTATCACGAATTATATTTAGATGATGTTAATTGCGGTTATGCAATTGCTTTAAACACTGCTGATACGATAAAAAAATATAGTCACCTATTCAGTGACGTTGAGAATATTCTATTTGATGAGTTTCAATCAGAAACTAATAACTATACAGATAACGAAGTAGAAAAGTTTATTAGTATACATACTTCTATCGCACGTGGAAACGGGTTACAGTGCAGATATGTTCCAGTTTTTATGATTTCGAATCCAGTATCACTTTTAAACCCTTATTACACAGCTTTGAAAATAAGCAGTAGATTGACTGAACAAACGCATTTTCTGAGGGGTAAAGGATGGGTCTTGGAGCAAGGCTTTAACGAAAGTGCAAGTACTGCACAAAAGGAAAGTTCCTTTATACAAGCTTTTAGCTATAATGAATACGTTAATTATAATAATGATGCTGTTTACTTGAATGATAACAAGGCATTTATTGACAAGCCTAACGGCACAAGTAAATATATTTGTACATTAAAATATGAAGGAAAAACATTTGGAATACGTGAATACACTGAGGAAGGCATAATATTTTGTGATAATAAAGCAGATGAAACGTTCCCTAGAAAAATCAGTTTAACAACTGATGACCATGATATAAACTATCTAATGTTGAGAAGAAACGATATATTACTTATGCGACTTAGATATTTCTTTGAACATGGTTGCGTACGATTTAAAGACTTAGAATGTAAAGATGCTTTTTTAACGGCTTTGTCATATTAAAAGGGATATCATCAAAAGTTTGTTATACTGTTAAATAATGAGAATGCACTTTTGGAATATACTGCTCATGTTTAGTCGACGTTGCAAGTCGCTTTATAATTGCTTTTGTTAATGATATAAAAGGAGGATAGTTTTTTTCACTATCCTCCTTTATTT
>CAZTCE010000278.1:0-1668 GCA_964612205.1 uncultured Eubacteriales bacterium
GTATAAACTAGATTATTAAATTGAGATAGCAGAGGAGAGAAAGATAAAAATGAACGGTAATAGATGGAAAAGTGTTGCAAAAAAAATATTAAAAGTTTTGTTCATAATATTAATTGTGATTTCAGTTGTTGTGGTTTCTGCTGTTGGGTATTTTTTCTTTATAAGATGGCATAGAGATCAAAGTGAACTTGAGTCTGGTGAAAAGAATTTTATCGGTAAATTATTAACCACAGAAAAAGAAGAAGAACCGCTTGTAACATGTTTATTTATGGGTGTTAACGGAAATCTAACAGATTTTATAATGCTTGGTCAATATAATCCTAACAATAGAGAAATTGCATTATTATCAATTCCTAGAGATACAAATGTTGGCAATACTTCTGTTGATGGGAAAATAAATTCACTTTATTCAACTAAAGGCAGAGGAGATAAAGGGATTGAAGCCTTAAAAACTAAAGTTACAGAAATTACAGGAATAGAAATCAATTACCACGTATTATTTAAAACTAAAATTTTAAGAGAACTTGTTGATGAAATAGGAGGCGTAACAGTTGATGTTCCAATTAATATGAACTATGATGACCCTGAACAAGGACTATATATTCATTTGAAAAAAGGAACGCAAAAATTAACTGGAAAACAAGCTGAAGGTTTTTGTAGATTTAGAAAAAATAATGATGGAACAGGATATCCAAGGGGAGATATTCAAAGAACAGAAGCACAACAACAATTTATAAAAGCTTTCATATCAGAACTTTTGAAAGCTGAAACTATTTCAAAAATTCCTAATTTAATAAATATTGTTTTGGAAGGCACGCAAACTAATGTAACATTAGATATTGCAAAAAATTATGTTGATGATGTGATTGCTATCAAAACTGATAGAATTTCTTCTAATACTTTACCAGGAACAGCCAAAATGGGTGACAGTCCTTTGGGATATAGAACATCATATTATTACTATAATGCTGAAGAATCGAAAGTAATGATAGATGAAATGTTCCACGGCAAAACTGAATATTCTGGCGATGCACAAGAAGTTAGTTCTTCATCATTAATTACAAAAGATCATTCTGGCGAAGATGTTATTCGAGTTGAGCTTTTAAATGCTGGAGCTTCATCAGTCACGATTAACAATTTGGTCGACACATTAAAAGCGGAAAACTTTTATGTCGTAAAAATTGGAAAATATAATTCAAGCAAGAAAGAAGCTTCAAAAATTATTGATTATGGAACAGGAACAGATTTATTACTAAACAATTTAAAAACAGTAACGGGAATTAGCAAAGTTGAAACTTCTTCTGAGGACACAACAGTTGTATACACAATAATAGTTGGACCAAATTACAAATAAAATTAAATATTAAGAAGTCTTGGTGCGTTTATTTACGTTTTACTAGGGCTTTTTTATTTATGTTACTTTTCTGTGCTTTTGAGAGAGTGAAATTTATAAAAATAGCAACAAGAAGTTGTTTTTATGCATTATTTAATGTATAATGAATGAGTGTTATTTACACGAATTGCAAATAAATCCGGAGGGGATAAAAATGAGATTAAGTAAAGATTTCTTTTACACGTTAAGAGAAGATGCAAAAGACGAAGATTCTGTTAGTGGAAACTTACTCGTTAAAAGTGGAATGATCAAAAAAGTAAGCAATGGTATTTATA
>CAZTCE010000279.1:0-1662 GCA_964612205.1 uncultured Eubacteriales bacterium
TGTCAATAATTTTTGAAAATGTCCTAAATTTATAAAAACATTAGCGGGATTTATATCCCGTTTTTGTTTATTTGGGGAATGGCAGTAAATTTTTTTGAATTTGCTATCGCACCAGCATTTTTACTACCATTCATGTTTCCTACGTAAAAAAATACCTAATTCAAAAAATTGCTTTAACTATATATATGTTCATTATGAGATTTTCTGACTTGCAATAGGAATGATGCTAATTTCCATGGATGACTCATTGGTGGGACATATACTTGTTTTTCTTGTTTTTCTATAGGAATTTCATCAAATTCCTCTGAATATTTTTTATGGCTTTCAAGTTTTCTTAATTCATATATTTTATCGTCTATAGTAACAAATAAATTTCCGTCAAATGCTTTAATAACAAGACATTCTGTTTTAGGTTTAAAACATTTTAATTGCCCTTTTTCATAAGGTTGGTAATAAATATTTTTATATTTTATGCTGTTTCCATTATCTATTTTTCTTGGAGATAGAATAGCTAAAGCATAATTAATTTTTTCTTTCGTAGGAGATGTTTCATATACTGATTTAAATTTCTTGTAATCCAAAGCAAACTTTGAATTAAATTTAGGTACAAAAATTTCAATTAAATATTTATTTGCTTCTTCAATAGTTGATATTCCGTTAAGTCTAAGTTCATTAATCAGTCTTCCTTGGAATGTCCCATTATCACGTTCTATTAAACCTTTTGCTTGAGACACGCTAGTTGTTTCTATTGCTACCCCTAATTGCTTACAAGCATATCCAAATTGAGTTAAGACATCTTTGTCTGAAGTCCTTTTATCTTTATTTAACAACATATAGTTGAAGACAGTTCTATTATCAGTTTTAAATTTTGCAGGAATACCATAGTTTACCAATATTTGTTCGAATACATGATAGTAACCATTTAAAGTTTCTTGCCAGTCAAAATAAGCACCAACAATAGTATTCGTGGTTTTATCTGCGGCTAAATGTAAGCAACATTTCTTTTCACCAAACCAAGGATGAATAGAGCCATCCATTTCTGTTACTTCTCCAAAATACTTGGGCTTTTCGCCTCTTGGATGAGAATCTTCTAAATCCATTTCATGGTTAACTATTATTTCAATTTCTTCATCCGTTTTATTTTTTAGCTTATTTTCTTTTTCTAATTTTTCTTTAACTAGTTTGTGTTTAGTGACTTTTCTAAGTCTAGGAGAGCTAATACCTTTATTCATTAAAGTTGTATACACAAAAGAATAAGAAACATTAATGTTTTCAACTTCAACCAAATATTCATGAAAATGTTTAAAATTAAAACCTTGATATTTAGTACGATAAAGTAGTATAATGTCATCAGAGAAATGTTTATCTAAGGTCTTTGCGGGTTTCTTTGAACGATTGCCATGCACAAACCCAGATTTACCTTTCTCTTTATATTTTCTTATTAAAACATTAACTTGATGTCTTGTTATTCCTAAATTTAAAGCTATTCTATTTTTATTTCCTCCATGCTCAACAAACTCTTTAATTGCATTATATTTTTCCATTTCTTTCATTCTTAATTTTACCTCTTTCATTTTTGCCACCTTTCAGTGACATAGTATAATTCATTTTTAGGACATTTTCAAAAATTAATATATAGGATTTTATCAAAAATTAATCATA
>CAZTCE010000280.1:0-1653 GCA_964612205.1 uncultured Eubacteriales bacterium
CATAGGCACTGCCCAGTTTATCTTCCAGTGTGATTCGAGAGAAAAATACCTTGAACCCCTCCAGGGTCAGCTGGTGATACAGGTCGTTGGCCAGGACGGAGTCCGGCGTTCTGCGGCCGTTGTTGTCCGTCTCCTTATAGCAGATAAACACATCAAAGGGTTCTTCCTTCTGAGAGATGGCAAGGATTCCCTTCTGAATATCGTTAATGGCCTTGGCTTCTGCCTCGTAGATCCCCCGCTGATAGCTGTCCGCATACTGAAGGGCAGATTTGTAATTGTCATCGTCGAAGATGGAGGTGTATTGAGCACGGTTCACCGTAGGAACCCGCTTATGGGTTGCGGGATCTTCTACATATTCAATGCCATAGCGGCACAATACCAAAGACCAGTAGCTTTCTGCGTCGGTATTGTCCTCGTTGAGTATTTTTTCATAGATGCCCATGGCCTTGTCAAATTCATTGTTCCGGCGAAAATGGTTGGCCCGGTCATACAGATTTGCCCGCCGGTCGTCGTCCAATTTGGGCAGGGTTTGCTGGGTTCCGCAGTATTCACACTCGGCCACAGTCTGACCGGGCTGGATCTCTAATGTGCCACCGCACATTTTACATTTGAATGTTGACATTATATTTTCCTCCAGGTTTAACGGAATAGTCCGAATTTGATAAAACCATTTCGGTTACATTGATGTTGTTGCGTTTACAAGCAGAAAGTATTTCATCTATCGTCTTCTGGTCATTTTTTCTAAAATTAACGCCTAAATAAACATTTTTGATTTTTACAGACATATACCAATTCCCATTTTCATAGATTAGACTAAGTTCATCATTCTTGTCAAAAATTATGCGATACTCATTTTCATATGCCCATTTTGCATCCTTGATATAGGCAGCTTTTTTGTTATTGCTCAATGTGGAAAACGGTTTCTCAAGGTTTTTCTTTCTCCATTTAACGTTTTGGGTTATAAGCTGATTTAAATCGCTGTCTGTTCGGACACGCTTGCTACTGTAGCACACAGGATAAACTAGTTTGGCAGGAACTTCGACTGTTAGACAGACACTTTTATGAGAATTACTATAATGGGACCAAATCAGTTTGTTTTGAAAACTATTTGTCAATGACAAAATGTGAAGATTCTCAATATATCTTGTATTTCCACTTTCGTCAGTGATAGTTACTTCAAATGGGTCGTTGAAGTTTTTTCCATCGCTGAGATAAAGCCTCTGGTTATCCAGTATATCTACCACATAATCTAGAGAAACATATTTGTATAGTCTTGTGTTTTTTTTAGCCATGAGGTACCCTCACTTCAAAACCTTACATTTCCGATTTCTCTCACCAATGAGCACTATGATTTCTTCCGCAATGGTGGAGATTTTTTCTTCGTTGCCCTCTGCCACGGCCTCGGTCAGTACATCCATTTGCTCAGAGATTTGCCCTTCTACAGCACTCAGGGCATCACTGCGCATGGGGTCGGAGTAACGGGCGGCTTCGTAGACCTTCTTACAGGCGGCTTTTGCACAATCCGTTTTGGCGTTAGCCGTCAGGTTTTCAGCATCCGCTGTCAAGAGACGGATGAATTCTGTCTGCACCTTAACTTTTTCGTCTGTTTTTTCAACCAGATCAATGGCAGTAGCAGCCTTTAAGCCTGCAATC
>CAZTCE010000281.1:0-1648 GCA_964612205.1 uncultured Eubacteriales bacterium
ATATTGAAATATGCAAGGGAAGCAAGGTGTGCTGCCATTATCTGCACCACCGGACATACTGAAGCTGAACAAAATATGATGAGCGAGGCTGCTAAGGAGATACCGCTGTTTCATTCCGGAAATATGTCGATAGGAATAAATCTGCTTATGGCGTTGGTGAAAAAGGCAGCGGCGACGCTTGATGGGTTTGATATTGAAATAATCGAAAAGCATCACCGCAACAAGCTTGACGCACCGAGCGGAACTGCACTTATGCTTGCAGCTGCTGCCTCCGAGAATGTGCCATATGATGCAAGGTACGTTTATGAGCGTCATTCTGTTCGGCAGAAGAGAGAATCGAACGAGATAGGGATACACTCTGTTCGCGGAGGCTCGATAGTAGGTGAGCACGACGTCATATTTGCCGGATCGGACGAGGTGATAACGCTTTCTCACAACGCTGCATCGCGTGATGTATTTGCTCAGGGTGCATTGAAGGCTGCGCTGTTTATGAAGAGCAAGCCTGCCGGAGCATATAACATGGAGAACGTGATAAACGAGAGTGTATGACGTTTTAATAAAGCTAATTCTCGAGAAGCAGTAATTGCAAATAAGTAAGAAATCCGCTTATCCTTTTGGATGAGCGGATTTTTGCGTAACTCCCATAAGCTTTCGAGGCAGAAAGCGCAAAAGGCGGAGAAAAATTTAAACGTCGAGTACTTCTTTATATACGGTGTTTTTAGCGACTCCGCGGTCGTGAGCCGCTGCCTTTATTGCAGAGTTCTTATTCATACCGGTCGAAATATAGTGTTCAACGTGCTCGCGTATAGTCATTTTGTCCCAAAAAAGGTCTGAGCATTCAGCGCTTGACGCCCCTTCAAGCACAAGCACATATTCACCTCTCGGTGCAGCTGCGGTGTAATATTCTATTGCACCATCAAGCGTTGTTCTGAGTACCTCTTCATTCAGCTTTGTCATTTCGCGACACAGCGAGATCCTGCGTTCACCTCCGAAGATGTTTTTCAGATCGGTCAACGTGCCTTGAAGATGATGTGGGGCTTCATAGAAAATCATAGTGCGAGTCTCGGCTTTGAGCGAATTGAGACGGTCTCTGCGCTCATTGCGTGCGCCGCTCAAAAAGCCTTCGAACGCAAATCTGCCTGTAAAAAGCCCGGACAGTGCCAACGCTCCGATCGCCGCACAAGCTCCCGGAACGAAAGTGACCTTGATATCCATATCTGCGCAAAGGCTTACAAGCTCCTCACCGGGGTCGCTTATAGCCGGTGTGCCTGCGTCGGTCACAAGAGCGCAGCTCTCTCCGGCTCTTAAACGCTCACAGATCGTAATTCCGCGCTCTCTGCGATTGTGCTGGTAGTAGCTTATAAGCGGCTTTGAGATACCGAAGCAGGAAAGCAGCTTCATAGTGTTTCTTGTGTCCTCTGCCGCTATGAAATCTACCTCGCTCAGCACCTTTATCGCACGACTTGAAAGATCCGCAAGGTTTCCGATGGGAGTTGCTACGAGATAAAGAACTCCGCTTTCGATTTTATTTTTTTCGGTTGAAGCTGTGCTGTACATCTGCTCACGTTGCTTTGGACCGCTCATTTTAAAGTTTCCTTTCGATCGGTATGTTTGTCAAAATGGCGTAAATCTCAGGGAATTACCGCTG
>CAZTCE010000282.1:0-1644 GCA_964612205.1 uncultured Eubacteriales bacterium
ATTCTACGTTCTTTGGACAATCGCCAATGAATCCATTATAAATGACTTATTGCGTCTTTTCAATGGATAATTATAATTTTTTCTTCATTTGTACTTACCTCTCCTTACGGTATATCTGTAAAATAAAACTCCATTTCTTCATCCCCAAAACTATACACTGAAAAACCTTTCATATCTGTATTTGCCTGAAGAATGGATATCACATCTGTACCGATATTCGCACAAAAATCCATCTCTGTAGGTATATCTTTTAGCAGGGCATCATATGCAAAAACATAAATTATCTGCTTATCCTCATCATCCGTTAAGGCATACTCGTATTCCAGCCCTTCTTCATATACCGCTATATATGCCTCCAACGGAAAATGTTCCGTATCATGCAATATACGATTTACATTATTTTCTACAGACTCATCCTTGCAGGTGACAGATATCCCGGCAAGACGCACTTTTTCCTTCTGATACTCTTCCTCAGGTAATGTAGCAACCATAAATCTGAGACCAGAAATTGATGACGCATATCCATCTTCATATATTTCAAAATTGCCATCTAACTTTGCAAAATATTCATCTATGTATTTTGTATTCATATTATCAGGAAATATCAACTCTCCTGTTTCCATGATTTCTGCATCAACATCCATTTCCTGTGCATACGAATCCCAATCACTGTATTCTGAGGGATTTGAAGTTGTAATATCTACTTTTTGTATTTCACCTGTATCTAGTATGCTCGTCCCTACAAACATTATAGAAAACATACAAAATACAACAATACCTATGGCTAGTAATATTCCCACTCTTTTCTTCAGTTTCCCAGTTTTCGTGATGTCGTTACTCACACGATTTAAACACTGCTCCTCCATTTTATCCTGCATATCCAGTGTATGTCTCTGTCCCTTTGTATCCCCACGATACAATCTAAGGCTTCCATTCCAAGCAATGACTCCAGAAACAAAAGCAAACAATAGTCCCGCAAGCATGGTAGGTACTACCGGAAACACACTCGGCAAATCAGCCAATGCAAATTCTACTTGGATTCCCATAGATTCCAGCACTGTATCTAGTATCCATATTCCTGCAATACATACCACCGCTTCAGCGATATACCAGCATCTTCTTAATTTTGTATCTTTATGAAAAGCTCCCAGACACATCCAAAACCAGATACTCATGTATATCAAAAGAGAAAAAACAACTCCCAGAATATCATGTATACTTACAACAATTCCGGAAAAATCCTGAAATCGCCCCTCAATTACCATCTCAAATACCACTTGTAAAATACCTAAAACCACAAAAATACCAGCAAAAGACAAACTACCTATATACAGTGGAAAACCGAACAACATATTGGCTACTGCAAACTTATCCGATACCGGCAAGATTTTTCTCATCCTGGAAGAATTATTTTCTATAAGTTCAGCTCCAAGACAACAAAGTGCCAGACATAACCATTCCGTAAGCCACATTTGATAACCAGAAAATATGTCAACTGCAAGAGGGATAAAAATAAACACAAGAATCCCATGTGAACTTTCTTTTGTTAATGATTTACATAATATATTCTGATAATTCCAAATTTTCCTAAACATCCTAGACCCCTTCCTCATAAATCAAGAAATCTTCCACAGTCACTCTGCC
>CAZTCE010000283.1:0-1642 GCA_964612205.1 uncultured Eubacteriales bacterium
CAACTGAATTTACTCTTTGTGCAATAATTATCTTTGTTGTATCTGGTATTTCTTCTTTGAAAGCTTTTCTAATTAGTGCATCAGTTTTTGTATCAACTGCACTAGTTGAATCATCTAAAATTAAGATTTTTGGCTTTTTAAGTAATGCTCTGGCAATACAAAGTCTTTGTTTTTGACCTCCCGATACGTTTGTTCCACCTTGCTCAATATGAGTGTTATAACCGTCTGGAAATGCTTTTACAAAATCGTCTGCTTGAGCAAGTTTGCAAACTCTTTCAACTTCTTCATCTGTAGCGTTTTCGTCACCCCAGCGAATATTTTCACTAACTGTTCCAGAAAACAAAACATTCTTTTGAAGCACACAAGAAACTTCATTTCTTAAAGTTTCAATGTCATATTTTTTAACATCAACACCACCAACTTTTACCAAACCTTCTGTAGCATCATAAAGTCTAGGAATTAAATTAACAAGCGATGTCTTGCCACTACCAGTTCCGCCAATAATTCCAATTGTTTCACCAGATTTGATTTTTATATCAATGCCTTTTAAGCATTCTTTGTCTTTATCATTTACATAGCTAAATGAAACATTATTAAATTCAATACTTCCATCTTTTACTTTCATAATTGGCTTTTCAGGATTTTGAATATCTGGCACTTCGTCTAGAACTTCAATAATTCTCTCTCCAGAAGCTTTAGCTGTTGTAAGCATTAATGTAACCATTGCTACCATTAAAAGGTTTGATAAAATTTGCGTTGAATATGTCATAAGTGTCATAAGTTCACCTGTTTTTAATTCTGTCATGCCAGTGCTTACAATAATTTTAGCACCAAGCCAGCAAATTAAAATAATTGTTGTATACATAGCTGTTTGCATAATTGGCGACATAAAAGCCATTATTTTTTCTGCTTTTACAAAGTTGCCGTGAATTACATTTGAAACACTATTAAATTTATCTTTTTCTTCATCTTCTAAAACAAAAGATTTTACAACTCTTATGCTACGTACATTTTCTTCAACAACATTATTTAATTTATCGTAAATTTTAAATGTTTTTCGCATAATAGGATATGTTTTTAAAATAATGCACGCTATTGCAACACCTAAAATTGGAATTGCAACCAAGAAAATAAGTGATAGTTTTGCACTTATGTTTATTGCTGCCATCAAAGAAATTGCAAACATAAGCGGAGCTCTAACAGTAATTCTAATAAGCATTTGAAATGCTTGTTGCACATTTGTTACATCTGTTGTTAAACGTGTTACTAAACTTGCCGTTGAAAATTTATCTATGTTTGCAAATGAAAAATTTTGCACTTTGTTATATAATTCTTTTCTTAAATTTTTAGCAAACCCCGCTGAAGCCTTCGCAGCCGTAAAGCCATTCGTTGCGCCAAAGAAAAGTGACAAAAGTGCAGCAACCACAAGCTCTATTCCAAGCTTATAAATCACATTCATTTCACCAGCATAAATACCTTTATCGATTAAATCACCCATTATTAGAGGAATTAAAACTTCCATCACAACTTCAAGTGCAATCAATATTGGTGTAAGAATTGTAGGCAATTTATATTCGCCAATAAATTTACTTAATTTTTTTATCATCTTTTTCCCTCCATATTTTATATTATTTCTTAAATA
>CAZTCE010000284.1:0-1639 GCA_964612205.1 uncultured Eubacteriales bacterium
CTCATAAGGTGTATAGTTATTTTGAATAAAATCCCTTACATCAATTCTTTTCTTCCATCTTCCACCATTAAAATTATTCCATACATCAAAATCCCAACTCATAATCATTCCTCCTAATTTTTATTCAAAGTCTACAACATCAATCCAATGTTTTAAAAAGTCTTGATGTTCAACTTCTTTCATCAATTGTGTTGCTGCAACAATAGGTATCCACCTTTGTATATTAGCCTTATTAATTCCACTCTTTTCAGCAAACAAATTTAAATATTGCTCAGCCAAATCTTCTTTGCCCTCAACAGAAAATAGCAAAAATGTCCTTGCTGCATCAGCAGAGGCATTGCCTTGTGTAGCATGTGCCCAGTCTATAATATAATGCTCACCATTTTCATTTATTATTACATTACTCGGATTAAAATCGCCATGACATAATTTTGTATGATTTTTCATTCCCTCCAGCCTTTGTAACAACTCATATTTGATGTTTTCATCAATCAAAGTAGAAGCATTCAATTTCCTTCTAAATTTATCTTTTATTCTGTTTAATAATGGAACTTGATTACTCAAAATTTCTAATTGAATATCCACAAATAAATTCATATATTCATTCATTTTTTCTGGATGCTCTTTCATAAGTTCATTAAGCGGTTTCCCTTCTATATGCTCAGAAACCAACGCCCATCTATTATCTATTTTGCTTATTTCAAGAAGTTTTGGAATATTTAACGAAGTGCCTTCTTCAACTCTAGCCTGATTTAATGCTTCATTTAAAATATCCGCTTTTGAATAATTTTCTACAAATAATTTAATCGTTTTATCATTATCTTTATAAACTGTTTTAGTTTTTCTTTCTGCAATTGGATTACTTAAATCTAAAAACATATTATTTTACCTCCTCGCCATAGTAAGCTTTTAAATAAATATCCTTAATTTCACTTATCAATGGATACCTTGGATTTGCACCAGTACATTGATCATCAAAAGCTTGTTCTGACATTTCATCTAAAGTTTTTAAGAAATCTTCTTCAGAAATTCCATAATCTTTTATTGAATGTTTTATACCAATAGCATTTTTCAATTCATCTATTTTAATAAGCAACTTCTCAAATTTTTCGTTATCATCTCTTCCTTCAATGCCCAAACTTTCAGCAATTTCAGCATATCTTCTTAATGTGTGAGGATGATCATATTGCGGAAATGTGCCCATTTTTGTAGGTGCATCAACACTATTAAACTTCATAACTTCATTTATTACAAGTGCAACTGTAACACCATGTGGCAAATGATGAAACGCACCCAATTTATGTCCCATAGAATGGCCAATTCCTAAAAACGCATTTGCAAATGCCATACCTGCAATTGTTGCAGCATGTGCCATTTTTTCCCTTGCTATCGGATCATTTCCACCATTTTGATATGCTCTAGGCAAATATTCAAAAATAAGTTTTATTGCTTCTAAAGCCAAACTGTCTGTAAATTCAGTAGCCATCATAGAAACGTAAGCTTCTATACTATGCACCAATGCGTCAACACCAGAAGCCGAAGTTAATCCTTTTGGAGCATTCATCATCATATCTGCATCAACGATAGCCATATTAGGTAGCAACTCATAATCCGCAAGCGGATATTTTATACCAGTATT
>CAZTCE010000285.1:0-1639 GCA_964612205.1 uncultured Eubacteriales bacterium
ATGCAATAGATAATGTTTATAATGATGAATTCGGTAATATCGAATTACCAAATTCTTTATGGATGTTTTCGGATAAGCTTAATAAGATAAAATATGAATATGCGGTGAATAAAAATAAGGCAAAAGATGCAGAGCAAAAGAAGAATGATTTAATAATGTATATGGCACATGATTTAAAAACGCCTTTAACTTCTGTTATAGGATATCTATCTTTATTAAATGATGAAAAAAATATTTCTAAAGACTTGCAAGAAAAGTATTTAAGAATAGCTTTAAATAAGGCAATGAGGGTAGAAGAACTTACAAATCAATTCTTTGAAATAACACGATATAATTTACAAGATATGCCGATTAATAAAAATAAAATAGATTTATCTTTGTTATTAGAACAACTGATAGATGAATCTTATCCAATGATGCAGAAAAGAAATTTGAAATTTAATGTTACGAAACCTAATAATCTTATCTTCATAGGAGATGGAGATAAACTAGCGAGAGCATTTGGAAATCTTATAAAAAATGCAATCAATTACAGTTACGAAAATACTGAAATTGAAATAGAAATGGAAGAGCAAGAGGAAAAGGTAAGAATTGTTTTTAGAAATAAGGGAGATAAAATTCCAGAATATAAATTGGAAAAGCTGTTTGAAAAATTTTATAGAGGCGATGAATCAAGAACAAGTGAAACTGGTGGAAATGGTTTAGGACTTGCAATAGCAAAGGATATAATAGTGCTTCATAATGGCAGTATTAACGTTAAAAATGATAATGAATTTATAGAGTTTTACATAGAATTGGTTAAATAAAATTGAAGGATAGTATAAATATATTGTACAAATGTCGGACAAATCTCTATTAGAGATACAGTTAGAAATAGAAAAATTGTAGATAAAGTTGTAGAAATTGTAACTAAAATGTTGAGAATAATGATGTTTTATGATATAAAATGCAGTAGATAATTATAGGTGATAACCAAGAGAAAAATTCTATTATGAGGAAAGCAGCTTTAAATTAATAGACAATGTTACTTTTGATACATTAAAGAATACGGAAATGATTGTCTAATAAATGTTGATAAAAATTTTTAATAGAAGGAGTTAATATGTCTGAATTGAATTTCATTGATTTGAATAAAAATAAATCTTGTAAGAGAAAAATAAAAAAGTTATATTATGAAGCTTTTCCGAAGAATGAAAGAGTGCCATTCATTTACTTAAAATTATTTGCAAAGAAAAGTAAAGCTACATTTTGTGGAATATATGATAAAGAATCTTTTGTGGGATTGATATATAATGTTTGCTATAAAGATATTGTGTATATATATTATCTGGCAATAGAGCCTGACTTTAGAGGAAAAGGTTATGGAAGTAGAATATTAGAAGCTATGAAGAATAGATATAATCAATCTAGAATTATCTTAATGGCAGAAGAAATAAATGAAAAAAGCGATAATTATGAAGAAAGAATACAAAGAAAAAGATTTTATAATAATAATGGATTTAGGGATTTTGGTTATAAGGTAAAAGAAGCTGGTGTTGTTTATGATATGCTAGGTTGTAATAAAGAAGTTAGTCATAAAGAATATAAAGAACTAATGAAAAATTATTGGGGTGCATTTTTGTATAAGAATGTTTATGAG
>CAZTCE010000286.1:0-1636 GCA_964612205.1 uncultured Eubacteriales bacterium
GTTATATATATTTTATTAATTTCGTGGAGGTAGCAAAATGTTAGAAGAGTATTGGGCTGAAGTTTGTAAAGTTTTGAAACAGGAAATGTCATCTTTTGCCTTTGACACATGGATTACACCGATAATTCCTATTTCAATGGATGACACCAATGTTGTATTAAAAACTAAAACACCTTATCACAGGCAAAACATTTATGATAAATATTTCCAACTATTACAAGAAGTGTTTAATCATGTTGCTGGTAAGGTTTATAACATTTCAATCTTATCTGATGAGGAAAAAGAAGATACAAAAACTACTATCAAAATTAATAATGCACCAAAAGATAAAAATGGTATTTTGAATCCAAAATATACATTTAACACTTTTGTAATTGGTAAAAGTAACGAATTAGCCCATGCGGCTGCTCTTGCAACTGCTGAAAATCCTGGTAATGCGTACAACCCTTTATTTTTGTATGGTGGAGTTGGTCTTGGAAAGACTCACCTTATGCATGCAATTGGAAATTACGTACTTACTCAAAACGAAGATGCTAAAGTTCTTTACATAACAACCGAAAAATTTACTAATGAATTGATTCAGTCAATCCAAAACAATCAAACTGAAGAATTTAGAAGTAAATATAGAAACATTGATGTATTATTAATAGACGATATTCAATTTTTGATGTCAAAAGAGCGTTCGCAGGAGGAATTTTTCCACACATTTAACGAACTTTATGAAAATCATAAACAAATTGTTATATGTAGTGATCGTCCACCAAAAGATATTAACCCATTGGAAGATAGACTTAAATCTCGTTTCGAATGGGGCTTAATTGCCGACATTGGAAAACCAGATTATGAAACAAGATATGCAATTTTACGTAAGAAAAGTGAATTAGAGCACATTAATATAGATGAGGCGATTTTATCAACAATCGCTTTAAAAGTTGAGTCAAACATTAGAGAATTAGAAGGAATTCTTAATAAAATAATTGCGCTTGCGTCATTGACTAACAGCGAAATAACTATGCAACTTGCTGAAAATGCTATCAGCGATTTGCATCATTCTCAAGAAAAAGTTATTAATATAGATTATATTCAAAACATGGTGGCAAAATATTATAATTTGTCACAAAATGATTTTAAAATAAAGAGAAGATCGGGAGATATTGCATATCCTCGTCAAATTGCCATGTATCTTTGCAAGCAACTTACAACTTCTACATTAGTAGAAATTGGTAAGCAATTTGGTGGTAGAGATCACACTACAGTTTTATATGCATGCAATAGAATTGAAGAGGAGATGAACATAAATCCAAATACTAAGATGATTGTGGATAACATTAAAAAATCCATTTTAGGTTAAAAGTATTGAAATGAAAATGTTTTTTAAAGATTCTTAGATAATAAAATTTTTCGACAAAAAAACCGCTGTCCTTACTTACGGAAGCAAGGGCTGAGTTACTAACAGACCTTTGTGGAAAAGGTGTAGATAAGGTGTTATTAAGTCGAAATGTGGAAAAAAATGTGGATAGTGTTAGTAAAATGTGTTTAAATTCCACAAGTTACTAACATAGTCAAACTTAGGCGAGGACAAGTTTAGCAGACTTATCCACACAACTAACACTACCTACTACTATTACTACTAATA
>CAZTCE010000287.1:0-1633 GCA_964612205.1 uncultured Eubacteriales bacterium
CACTATCAACGGTTTTATTATTAATTTGTCCCGTTTCATACATATCATACAATTTTGCAATCAGATTTTTTTGCGTTTCGCCTATAACATCACTAGGAGTAAGATGCTCTTTTAATGTATTATAAATCTTTGCATCTTTCTTTGAAAGTAAATATATAACTAAATTTTCAATTTGAAGATTTGGGTTATCAAGATTGGAATTTGTATTTTTAATTATTCCTTGATTATTAAATTCGAACTTAGAAGCATTTTTTTCAGCACGCAAAGTTTTCTTTTCGATTTCAGCTAAAACTGCTTCTTTGCCAACTCCCAATTCCTTTGAAAATTTATCAACGTATATATCTCTTTCAATGTTATTTTCAATTTTAGATAAAATTTCTGCTATCTGAGTCAAAAATTTTATTTTGTCGCTTGTGTCAGTCAAATCATAATCATTTTCAATTCTTCTAATTTTATATTCTGCATACGAAATGCTATCATCTATTAATTTTTGAAATCTTTCAGGTCCATATTTCAAAATATATTCATCCGGGTCTTTAGCTCCAGTCATTTGTAAAACCTTCGCTTGCACGCCTAAAGAACGCAAAACTTCTAGTCCCCTATCAATCGCCATTTGACCCGCCGAATCAGAATCATAAGAAAGAATTATTTCATCAGCATACTGCCTTAAAAGACGCCCCTGCTGCTCTGTAAGAGCAGTTCCAAGTGAAGCAACAACATTTGTCACACCAGCCTGATGCGGAGAAATAACATCCATATAACCTTCTACAACTAAAATTTTTTTCATTTTTTCATTTGATTTTCGTGCAAGATTCATCGCATATAAATGTCTGCCCTTTGTATATATTAAATTTTCAGGTGAATTGATATACTTAGGAATCCTTTGAGCTTTCATCACTTCATTACTTTCAAGTGAACGCCCTCCAAACGCAACAACCCTTCCACGAATATCAAAAATTGGAAACATAAATCTATCTCTAAATTTATCATAAAGCTTTCCAGTAGTAGAAGATTTTCCGACTAAACCAGTTGCAATCATATCTTCTTCTTTGAAACCACTCGATTGAAGCAACTTAGAAAGTCCATTATCCGCCAAAGCAAAACCAAGTCCAAACTTTTTTACAGTATTTATATTAATCGCACGTTTTTTGATATAATCCTGTGCCACTTGCGACTTAGCAATATTATTAAAGAAAAATCTTCCAGCAAGCTTATTAATTTCATACATATTTTTTTTGCTTTGTTCTCTAGCTAACAACTCATCTTGAAAAAGCCCTAAATCGTCTGCCTCGTTTGAAGGCAAAGTTATTTTAGCTCTTTCTGCAAGCATCTCAACTGCTTCTCTAAAGCTTATATTTTCAATTTTCATTAAAAAACTTAAAACATTTCCACCTACGCCACAACCAAAGCAATGATATATCTGCTTTTCTGCAGCAACAGAAAAAGAAGGTGTTTTTTCTCTATGAAAAGGACACAAGCCAAAATAGTTACCGCCTTTACGTTTAAGCGACACATAATTAGATACAACATCAACAATGTCATTTGCTGATTTAATTTCTTCAATTAGTTCATCTGAATAATATGCCATTTTACCACCTTTTCATACAAGTTTATTAAAATACTACTAATATGC
>CAZTCE010000288.1:0-1633 GCA_964612205.1 uncultured Eubacteriales bacterium
GTGGAAAGACCACACTTTTGAAGTTGATTGCAGGAGATATTCATATGAATAATCTCGATAGTGATGAAGAGTGTGGTATTACAATGGCAGGCAAGCAGCATATCGGTTTTTTGCGTCAGATTAGCTTTGAAAACGGGGAAACAACTGTAGAAGACGAGATTAAGAAAGCCTTTGAGCCTGTTTTTGCATGTGAAAAACGTATGAAGGAAATCGAAGAGCAGCTTCATCATGGTGAAAATGAGCAGCTTTTCTATGAGTATGATGGATTACAGAAACAAATAGAAGCTTTGCGTGGCTACACATGGCGTAGGGATATGGAGGTCATGTTTCAGAAGTTCGGTTTTCCTTTGGAAGAACTGCAGCGCCCGATTGGCAGTTTTTCAGGAGGTCAGCAGACGAAGGTTGCTTTTATCAAGCTGTTATTAAGCAGACCTGATATTATGCTGTTGGATGAGCCAACGAACCACCTTGATCTGCCAACGATTGAGTGGTTAGAGAATTATCTGAAGGAATACGATAAGGCAGTTGTTATCGTATCGCATGACAGAATGTTTCTTGACCGGGTAATTGATGTGACTTATGAGATTGAATATCATAGAATCAAACGTTATCCGGGTAATTATTCTGCTTTTATGAAGCGAAAAGAAGAGGATATGATAAAGCAGGAGAAGGACTATGAGGAGCAGCAAAAGGAAATTGAAAGGCTGACTGTATGGATTGAAAAATGGAAAAATACGCCGACAAAGGTTGCAGCAACCCGTTCTAAGCGTATGGCTATTGAACACATGGTAAAGATAGAAAAGCCAAGACGCTTCGATACTAAGACCTTTCATGCCATGTTTACGCCACGAATCGAAAGCTATACGGAGGTGCTGACAGCAAAGAATCTGAAAATTGGTTATGATGAGGAGCTAAGCGAGGTTTCCTTTCAGCTGAGAAAAGGAGAAAGACTTGCGATTCTTGGTGAAAACGGTAAGGGAAAGTCAACATTGTTAAAAACTTTAGTGGAAATGATACCGCCTATTGGTGGTAGCTTTACGATAGGAGCTAATGTAGAATGGGGGTATTTTGATCAGCAAAAGGCAGTTGTAAATGATGCAGATCCGGAACAGACGGTATTGGATAACTTTTGGGAGGAATATCCTAAGCTGTTAAGGGAAGAGGTCAGAAGTGCACTCGGCAGCTTTCTCTTTTCACAGGAGGATGTTCTAAAGAAAATGGGTCAGCTTTCCGGCGGAGAAAAGGTGCGCCTTGCGTTGTGTAAGATGTTTCAGACAAAGCCTAATTTATTGATTCTTGATGAGCCTACTAATCATATGGATATGGTTGGCAAGGAAGCGTTAGAAAACATGTTAAAGGAGTTTCAGGGAACGGTTTTATTCGTTTCTCATGACCGTTATTTTATCAAACAGATAGCGACCGGAATTCTCGAATTTGGACAGAATACGGTTAAGCAGTACAATTACAGCTATGAGGACTATCTGATTGAAAAAGGCAAGCTTGAGAACGCAGCAAAATCAGGAAATAGTGGTGTAGCGAAGTCGGTTTCTTCACAAGAACCAACCTTAGAGGATGTATTTGACAGGAAAACCTACTATAATCCGGGAAAAATCAAGTCACGCCTATTGAAGCA
>CAZTCE010000289.1:0-1625 GCA_964612205.1 uncultured Eubacteriales bacterium
GATAAAGAAAATTTCTCGGTGATATACCAAATTAAGCAGAGAGATATTAACGCAAGGCGTAATTCGTCAAGAGTTCTTGTGCCCGCTACTGAGTTCGGCGGTCAAAGACCAACTTGTGCCGTTCTATTCATTTGAAACGGCAGAAAAAGAATACTTGATTTTTGAGGGATATGACCTTGACGCACAATATAAAATGATTGCAGCGTGTACGTCTGTGCTTCCGGTCTATGTCCGAAATGGACATAGTATTGACTTGGATGAACTTAATCAGACTGATAAAGAAAATTTCTCGGTGATATACCCAAGATACAAAGAAATCTTGGACGAACTGACTGAGGATCAGCTTGACGCTGAGATTCTAGCAGCGAGATTTCTTGGTCTTCAAGGAAAGAAGTATTATCAATCAAAGAAAAAACAAGCTTCCATTAGGGAGCATTACACATATCCAGAGATTATTCAGAAACTACTCAAGCAACGAAAAGACTTTGCCCTAAATAATAGCGGAAAAGATTGGCTCGAAGTAAACTATTGCTATAAGTGGACGCAATGTGGAAATGAAATCTTAGATAAGATCAGAGCAGAAAAAAAGAGTCCAACATATCGAAAGCGAGAATTGATTGGTTGGATCGGAAGAATCTGTGGAGTTATACAATTTTATGGGTTTGCTACCATATACTTTGATCTCACCGATGACTACAATAAGTTCTTAGCCTGTGGGGCTCTATGGCTTATAGGACTTCCGCTTTGGATTTATTTCTACTGGTATAAATATCGAGGTTCAAAGGATAAAGACATGGAATTTGATTGGGCTAAAAATTTTTGGTAGCTATTTACTTATAACAAAATTACTAAGCCAACAGCTCACTGGTAAAACTTGATTATTGACGGGGCGTTCTTCGCCCCGCTATAATATACACAGATAATCGAACAAATGAACGAATTACCAAAACTGGAGGATTTCGGAAATGTATCTTGAGCAAAAGACATTTGAGCTTCTCGGAGACTTCAAAGAAGACGTTATGGCGCAGGACATAAAAACCGGATTTGAGTTAGTTTACTCGAAAAGAATGGACGTGAAAAAATCTGTGAATCAGCTTTGGTACGTTCACTTCGACTCCATTATTGTACAGAATTTTTGTCCGGCGTACGTTATGCTGACTGGCAAGAGTGCCAGCCTGTTCATTAGAAATATTGAAAAGGTGGTTAAGCTTACCTATGATGATTATCTTGAATACATAATTATTAGCAACGATAGCATTTGTGGCGAGAGTGTTGTTCGCTCGTCTGTAAAAATTAGAACAATGTAAAACGGTTCTGAGGGTTGACAAAAAAATTAGAAATTAGTATGCTGTTGTTGCAGACGAAAGGAGTTTTTTATTGCATCAACAGCAAAACAATAAGGATTACCCCAAAATTGGAGAGGTATATAGCGTATATTTCACAGGCTCTGGTAGTGAACAATCTGGGTGGAGACCAGGTGTAGTTTTTCAGAATAATGTTGGAAATAAGAATAGTCCCAACCTAATTGTTCTTCCAGTTACATCCTGTTTGAAGAAGTTAAATATGCCGACTCATGTCTTAGTAAAATCGAGAGATACTGGGCTGCTTATGGACAGTATGGTCAC
>CAZTCE010000290.1:0-1607 GCA_964612205.1 uncultured Eubacteriales bacterium
CTCTAGAAGTTCTATTTAATAAACGTAGTAAAAAAGTTACCGTAAGTAATATTATCGAACTTATCGCAAAGAAAAATATTAATTTTTTCAAGATTTCTCTTATTCCAAAAACTTTTACCCTAATCATAAAAATCACCCAATATAAAAATATTAGGTGATTTATTTTTTAGAACTAAACTTTAATTCTAAACTGTTTTTCTTTATTCGTATCTTGGTAGACCTTTCTCAATAAATTCTCAGCATTAGTTATATCTTCAACACTGTCATTCGTTGCCAAAGCCACTTCATTTATCAAAAAATCTTTTCCCGTTTTAGAAGCAGCATCAATCCAACCCAAATTATATAAAGTATTTGCCAAAATATTGACCCATCGATTTTCTTTTTCAGGTGAATCCGGAATACTAAGTTCTTCTTTCAATGAAATTATAGCATTAACTTCTTCGTTTTTGAAAAGACCTTTCTGCAAAATTTCATTTACATCGTCGGGCAAGTACTTATAAACAGCTAATGTTTCAAAGACATCCCATAACATCCAGCTCCAAGGTTCATATCTATTATATACTCCAATGGTCGAATAATATCGTTCCATTTCAGTCTTGTTGAAAACCAAACGTTCATCAAAAAAAGAAGTACACCCTGAAAGTGGAAATCCATATTTCATATCATACAAATACACTGCAGACATAGCCTTTTTCCTAGTTTCCAACGTGTCTAAAGTTTCGATAAATTTTATTGAAAACACATAACTCAAAAATGTCAAAAATTTTTCAAACATCTTTTTATGTCCTATTTCCAGCTTATTAATAGAACTAAGTAATTGCCTTCTAGCTTGCAATTTTATCTCTTGATCTATATCATTCAAAAGTATTTCACCTAATATTTTATTCGGAATTGCCTTTTCTCTATTAACTAAAGCGCATCTAACCTCCGAAGATTTGTCGGTTGCAAGTGCATACAATAAATCGTTTGAATCGGCTGTTCTTGCAATTTCACATTTTTCTTCAACAGTCAAATACCAATACGAAATTTCGCGAAAAACAACGGCCTTGAGATTTGCCAGATTAATCATGATGCCACCCCTTTTTATAATGTAGTCTGCCACTCATACCTCCAAAGTTAAGTACCGAATATTCACCTCCCATAATCATAGAAAAGTTCATAACACATTCAACAGGACAATTATACCATGCATAAGTATCTATGTCAACTATTTATGTTTTGTAGAATATAACAAAAACAGCACCAAGAATATCTCTCGGTGCTGTTTTGTTCATTCGTTACTTCTTTTCATCCATGCTAGCTTCGCGATTGTAAATCTTCCGAGCCTTCGGAGAAAGGACGTCTTTGCTACTGGCATATCTGAACTCACGAGCAAGCTCGTAATTTCCTTCAAACTCCATGATATCCGTGCAAATACGGAGTGTGGTTTCTTCCAGGGTTTCAGGTTTCTTCTTGTTGCAAAGGTTCGTGGTGTCAGTCATTTCTAACCCTCCCATATGTAATGCTTACAAGCATTATTGATTGTAGATTTAACCTACAATCATATATTAACACACTTTTTGCATTATGTCAACAATTTGTTTCTATTTTTATCAAATATATTATAT
>CAZTCE010000291.1:0-1604 GCA_964612205.1 uncultured Eubacteriales bacterium
TTCCAAAGTAGAAACCAGAGGGAGAGAGCTAAAGTGAAAAGGTGCAATAATCCCTTATTTAAAAAGGGAATTATTACACCTATATAAGCAGAAACCGTCGGTCGTTCGCCTCGTTTCATAGGTAGTCTAGTAAGTAGCATTGCTACTATAATTGCTGATGCTTATAAGCACCTTTGTTCATACTTGTCCAAACTTTTTGCAATTATAAATCCACAGCCAAGTTTTGCCACCGAATACTCTTTTATTATTGTGAGTCTATGTTCTAAAATCTCACTCACGCACTTCATACCAATAGACTGTTAGCATTTATACGAATGAACTTTATAGCATCGGCTCATTACACCTATCACTTTTTAAGAGTTTGTGGCAATTCTCTTTGGTATAACAAAAACTACCTGTAGTTTTGAAACTACAAGTAGTTAGTTAAATTTCTTATTTAATTAGTCCTCACAATCGATTTTAAGGCATTTTCTTGTGAGGATAGAGTAATTTTACGACTAAAATTCATTAAAATTTTCAAAAACTATTTATCAATAGTAGATTATCTGTTATAATAAGTTCATAAATAACATCTAACCAATATCTAACCAAAACATAAAAAAATATGTTATTTTATAAATGTCGTTAAATAGTAAGTTAGATAAAATAGTATGGGGAAAATGCTTGAGATAGAGCTATTTTAAGAGGTATTATATAACAATAAATAACAAAATATATAAAACACTTTAAAAGACTCTGACTCTGACAGTCCGTGGGTTCGAATCCTATCTATTCAGCCACAAAAAAATAGCATCGTAGATGCTATTTTTTTGTGGCTGAATAGATAGGATTCGAAAAGGACGTGCCCGAGTTTTAGCGAGGGTAAAAACAGTCCAGTGGACTGTTTTTAGGACGCGGCTCGAAGAGGAATCCTACCAACAAGCAAACTTAAACGAGTTTGTAGAATCGAAGAAGATGTGCGAAAAATGAAGATAAAAGCTTTGCAAGAATTATTAGTGCATTATCTTAATAACGAAAAATTGAAAAATGAATTAAAAATATGAGAAATAGGGCTAAAAGGTGAAGAAAAAATCAAGTTTGAATTAAAAAATGCCAACATTGGAATGTATGTGTTGCATGATGTGAATATCGAATATAATGATTTGAAAGCACAGATTGATTATATAATAATAACACCCGCTTATATATATTTTGTTGAGTGTAAAAATTTAGTTGGTAATATAACAGTAGATTCTAATGGGAATTTTAGTAGAGAAATATACTATGGAAATAAAAAAAGTTAAAGAAGGAATGTATTCGCCATTAAATCAGGCACAAAGGCATATTGAAATTTTTAAAAAAATTTGGTGCGATAGAAATACAAAAATTTTTGATAAATTAGTAAGAAGAAATTATTTGGACGTTTGGTATAAGCCGCTAGTTGTTATGGCGAATTCAAAGAATATATTAAATTTACACTATGCTCCCAAAAACTATAAAAACAAAGTGATAAAGAGCGACAGACTTGTTGAATATTTGAAAAATTTTTAAAAGAAAATGTTTCTGAAGAAATGGAAAACAAACCTGAAGTTAAACAACTAAGAGAAAAACTAATAGAATTTATA
>CAZTCE010000292.1:0-1599 GCA_964612205.1 uncultured Eubacteriales bacterium
GAGGAGGGTTTTATTATGTCAGAAGTAAAAACGGCTGGACAAAAATTAAAAGAAAAATTATTTGTAAATGATAAAAATGGCTGGGAAGAAGCAACAGAAAATGAGAAAAAAGTTATTTTAAAATTTAATGATGGCTATATTGATTTCTTAAACAATTCAAAAACAGAAAGAGAGTGTGTAAAAACCGCAAAGGCTATTGCTGAGAAAAATGGATTTAAACCACTTGATAAATTTAAAAAATTAAAAGCAGGTGATAAAGTTTATTTTATTAATCGTAATAAAAACATTATGCTTGCGGTTATTGGTACAGAGCCTTTTGAAAACGGAATAAATGTTGTTGGAAGTCACATCGATTCTCCAAGACTTGATTTAAAGCCAAATCCATTGTATGAAGATTCTGGTTTTGCATATTTCAAAACACATTATTATGGCGGAATTAAAAAATACCAATGGGTAACAATGCCACTTGCAATTCACGGTGTGGTTGCTTTAAAAGATGGTACAACTGTTGAAGTTAAGATTGGTGACGAAGAGGACGACATTACATTTGTTATAACTGATTTGCTTCCTCACATGGCTAGAAAGCAAATGGAGAAAAAGCTTTCAGAGGGAATTGAAGGAGAAGATTTAAATGTATTACTTGGTAGCATTCCTTATGAGGACGATAAAATTACAGAGAAAGTAAAACTTAATGTGTTAAAAATTTTGAATGAAAAATATGGAATTGTAGAAAAGGATTTTCTAAGTGCTGAACTTGAAATCATTCCTGGTTTTAATGCTAAAACAGTTGGATTTGATAGAAGTATGGTTGGTGGATATGGACAAGATGATAAGGTTTGTGCATATACATCACTAATGGCAATTTTAGAAGTTACAAACCCTAGGAAAACAGCTATTTGTTTGTTGGTAGATAAAGAAGAAATTGGAAGTGTAGGTAACACAGGAATGGAAGCTAGAGCGTTTGAAACATTTGTTGGAGAGTTACTTACATTAAATGGTGAAGAAAAAACTTCAAACATTATAGGAAGATGCTTTGCAAATTCAAAAATGCTTTCGGCGGATGTTGATGGTGCTTTTGATCCAATATATGCTTCGGTTGCAGAAAAGAGAAATGCATCATTCTTTGGAATGGGAGTTGGACTTAACAAATATACGGGAGCAAGAGGCAAATCAGGTGCTAATGATGCAAATGCGGAATATATAGCTGAGCTTCGCAATTTGTTTGATGATAATGATGTAAAGTTTCAAATTAGTGAATTGGGTAAAGTTGATGAAGGCGGTGGCGGAACAATTGCTTACATTTTAGCTAATAAAGGTTTTGATGTGATAGATTGCGGAACACCAGTATTATCAATGCATTCACCTTATGAAGTAACAAGTAAGTTTGATGTATATATGAGCTACAAAGCATATAAAGTATTTATGCAATAATTATTAAAAGTGCCACGGAGATTTAACTTCGTGGCATTATTTTTTTATTGCTTGAAACTTAGAGAATAATTTTAGTGTTTGGTTTAACCCTTTTTGTTTTGGTTAATTTTTAATTTTCTTGAATAAGTTAACAGAATATGGTATAATTTTATCAGTTTTGGAGGGATT
>CAZTCE010000293.1:0-1596 GCA_964612205.1 uncultured Eubacteriales bacterium
GTATAGCCCAATGCTCCCATGGTTCTTGGCACAATGGTAATCTTTTGTACCGGTTCTGTATTCTTCTGCAATGCTGTCACCATGGCATGACCCACCTCGTGATAAGATACGATACGCTTTTCCTTCTCGCTCATCACACGATCTTTCTTCTCTTTGCCGCCCACTGCAACTAATTCAAACGCTTCAAATAGGTCAGACTGATTTACAAACTTACGTCCATTCTTAACTGCATTAATAGCTGCTTCATTAATCATATTGGCAAGGTCAGAACCCACCAGACCTGCGGTAGCGAGTGCTAACGCATCCAAATCTACCGTCTCATCCATCAAAACATCTTTGGCATGTACCTTTAATGTCTCAAGACGCCCCTTCTGATCCGGTCTGTCTACAATAATCCGTCGGTCAAAACGTCCCGGACGAAGCAATGCTTTATCCAATACTTCTGGTCTATTTGTAGCTGCCAAAACCAAAAGTCCCTTAGAGGTATCAAAACCATCCATTTCTGCAAGGAGCTGGTTCAAGGTCTGCTCACGCTCGTCATTACCGCCGCCAAATCTGGAATCACGACTCTTACCAATAGCATCAATCTCATCAATAAAAATAATACACGGTGCCTGTTTCTGTGCATCCTTAAACAAATCTCTTACCCTAGAAGCACCTACACCTACAAACATCTCTACAAAATCTGAACCTGCCAATGAAAAAAACGGTACATTGGCTTCTCCGGCTACTGCTTTTGCTAGCAATGTCTTACCCGTTCCCGGCGGTCCTACAAGCAAAGCTCCCTTCGGCAGCTTAGCTCCAATATCTCTATACTTCTTAGGATTGTGTAAAAAGTCTACTACCTCCTGCAAAGACTCTTTGGCTTCATCCTGACCGGCTACATCCTTAAATGTAACACCGGTAGACTTTTCTACATATACCTTGGCATTACTTTTACCAACGCCCATGACTCCGCCACCGCCGCCCATGCGTTTCATTAGAAAACCAAGCAGCACCCAAATCAGCACCAGCGGAAGTATAAAGCTTAGAATATTGTAAATATAAGTAGAGGTATTATCCGGAATGTATCCATAAATTTTTACACCATGTTCCTTTAATAATGGAAGCAAATCTGCATCATTTACCACACCAGTGTAATAAGACTGTTGATACCGGTCATCTTTGGAAGCTTTTTTTACAATATCAATCTGTGTTCCAGTAAACTTAATACTCTCTATTTCCCCAGCTTCTACTTTCTCCAAAAATTCTGTATAAGAAATCTCCTGATTCAGCTGCTTGTTCATTCTATTTGATACCATGCTCATAATAAAAAGGGCAACAAGTGATACCAAAATAAAGGTCATTATAACCTGGCCATTTTTATTATTGTGGTTGTTATTCTGATTATTTGGTTCCTGATTATCCATAATCTCCTCCGTGTAACAGCTATAACCTGACATTATTCGCTGTTTTATACTGCGTATTTGTAGCATTTTTCTTCATCCAAAAACTGCTACTGTCTATTATATGTGTTCTAAGATTCAAAAGCAATATGGAGTTCGTGAACTTTTCTTGATTTTTTCTAAAGTTTTTCTAAAATCCAAATACTTATTA
>CAZTCE010000294.1:0-1595 GCA_964612205.1 uncultured Eubacteriales bacterium
GCAACATTTTTATCCATTGCAATTCTATTTAATTTCATTATTTTTAAAGATATATTTTTTGCAAAAGAATTGCAATTTTGCTTAATTGAAAAAACATTTACAATTTCAAACGAATTGCTATCTTTTTGCAAGATTTCATATATGTTTGCAATATCAATTTGCTGGTGCTTCTGGCTAAACATCCTATATTCCAAATTAAATCTAAATCTAATTTCAAATAATCAAGAAAACTCCCCCACCAAAGAAAATATAAAATCCAATATTTCTTTGACAATAGGTCAAAACCTTGAAACTGGCGAATTAGTTCAAATTCCAGAAAAAGGTCTTTACCAAAACATTTTAATCACTGGAACAATTGGAACCGGCAAAACATCTTCTGCCATGTATCCATTCACAAACCAACTGTTAAAAATGAATATTGGCATGTTAATTTTAGATGTAAAAGGCAATTTTCACAAGAAATTAAAAGAAATGGTTTTGCCATTAAATCGAAACTTAATCATATTAGAATTGCGGTGGAAAATATACCTATAACCCGCTCGACAAGCCCAATTTAAAGCCTTCCATATTGGCTAACCGCCTAAAAACAATATTAACATTATTTTCAAATCAAAACACATCCGACAGTTATTGGCTAGATAAAGTAGAATTGTTTTTAACAGAATGCATTAAACTATGTAGGCTATACAACGACAATTATGTAACATTCATTGAATTGCATAAGTTAATCAACGATTCAGAATACTTGAAAGACAAAATTACTATTGTTAAATCTTTGTTCCTAAACAATAAATTATCTTACTCTCAGGTATACGATTTTAAAACATGTCTAGAATTTTTTACCAGTGAGTTTCAATCTCTCGATCAGAGAGTTCTTTCCATTATTCAATCGGAAGTTTCCCGAATTACCCAACTATTTGTAAGCGACTATGAAGTTGCAAAAACTTTTTGTCCTACAAAAGAAGAAATATCATTTAGCGGATTTGAAAATTTAGAAAATAATATTGTTGTTTTAAACATGAACATCGCTGAATATAGGAATTTAGCCAAGATAATTGCTACTTATCTAAAACTAGATTTTCAATCAGAGATGCTCATGCGATTAGCCAAAAAAAATACAATAAAACCAGTTGCTTTTGTATGTGATGAATATCATGAATATGCAACACAAAACGATGCAGATTTTTTCTCTGAAAGTCGTGAAGCGAAATGTATTAATGTTATATCCACTCAAAGCTACACATCACTTCTAAATTCTGTTAGAGAAAATTCAGCCGCAAAAGTTATTATTCAAAGTCTAGTAAACAAAATTTGGTTTCGAACTGACGATATGTTTACGATTGAAGAAGCACAAAAGCAACTAGGAAAGGAGGATAAAACTAAATATACCAGAACACTTTCGGAAAATGCTAAAGAAACAAAATTTAATTATCTATTAAACTCATATAAATCAGATAATTCAAGTTTATCCGAAAGCATTAGCACTCAAATACAACATGATTTCATATACGATATAAACCACTTTTCAATGGGACTAAAAACATTTCAAGCAATTTGTTTTATATCTACTGGAACAGAAATATTAAAACCACAAG
>CAZTCE010000295.1:0-1591 GCA_964612205.1 uncultured Eubacteriales bacterium
CACTAATATTACTTATAACTATATCTTCCGTTTGCTTTGCAGCCACTCCAAAGCTTGTTACAAAATTAGAAAAAAGCTTAACCACTGTCAAAAGCTGGATTATAAAAATTGCGACACCTGCTGCGGCAGTTGCAATTGGTGCAGGAATTATGATGAAAAAATTTAGTTTTGGTGATGAAGAAAGAATTGCAACTGGCAAAAAACTAATTCGAAGCACTTTATTTTCCTACGCATTCATATTAAGTGTTGATTTAGTTTTAAATGCAATTGAAACATTAACAAAATAATTAGGAGGTAAAAAATGTCTGGAGATGCAACTCAAACTATTGATATAAGTAAAGTTATTCTTGAAACAACAAATTCAATATGTTCATCTTTTTTAGAATCAATAGATAGCAAAATATATAATTTGCTAGATAAAATGATTTTTATTGATTCGTCCATTACAAAAGACTCAAACTTTGAAGCTATCTTTGGTACTTCTCCAACGAAAGGAATATTAATATTAGCCAACTGCCTACTCTTTGCTTTCGTGCTTTACTACTGCATTCGCTTGTTAACCGCACAGTTTAGTGGCACAGAAAACGAATCACCAGGAAGATTTTTTCTAAGAGTAATAATCTCTGCAATACTTATGAATTGCTCTTTAGATATTTGTAATTTATTAATAAACGGTGCAAATCAAATAAGCTCAATATTTATAAGCATTGGTTCAGATCTTTTCAAAACGCAGATTTCTTTTCAATCTTTGATTAACACATTGCAAAACGCATCTTCAAATAACTTTAATATATTCTCGCTAAATGGCATACTTTCGGCAACTCTATCTATTTCCGCAATCACTTTGCTTGCCAATTTCGCATTTAGATATATTTTAGTCAAATTGCTTATTTTATCTGCACCATTTGCATTTCTCTGCTTTTCAAACAAAACAACAGAGCCATTTTTAAAGAGTTGGTACCGCACTTTTTTAACCATGCTACTTATTCAAATAGTTATATCTGTTTTACTGATTATTCCTTATGCCATTTTAAAAGACCACACCGATCAAACCTTTAACCAAATACTACTAATCGGCTCAATTTCCGCACTACTAAAATCAAGTCAAATAGTAAAAGAATTTTTTGGCGGAATCGGAATTAATTCAAATTTCCAAGCAGGTATATCAGGCATAAAATCAATGTTTTCGAGGTGAAAAAATGAAACACAAATTCTTCTTCCCATTAAATTATGATTACTCTAGCAAATTACTTGGAATAATTGAATACAAATTGCTTACGCCACTTTGCATATATGGTGCAGTAATATTTTTCATTCTTAAAAATATTGAAATATCATTCTTTATGAAATCAGGAATTTTTGTTGTATTGTTTCTACCAGCAGTATTAATACTTAATTCAAGAGTTCACACAGAACCATTTTATACTTTTTTATTTAGTATTATCAAACATTATTTAAATTGCAAAATTTACTTATTTAAACGGGTAATTTGGTGTGGAATTAATTTAAACTGTAATTTTTCCTTGCTTTTAAAATTATTCGGCCTAGAATTTTAGAATAAAACTTATTGTACAAATTTAATATAATATAC
>CAZTCE010000296.1:0-1590 GCA_964612205.1 uncultured Eubacteriales bacterium
TGCGAGCACCCTGCGCATACGCTCAAGTATCCTTGTGTGTATCTCACCGTAGTCTCCCGGCCACGATATCTCCATTTTACCCTCGACAGCCTTTACATATATTATCCTTGAGGGCAGATCCAGCTCCTCGACCTCCCAAACTCTTCCGGCAAGAGCAAACCTGTCTCCCACCGGCGGTGGAGTCGTTACAGTGCCTATCTCGTCCGAACCGCAACGCACAGTATAGTCCTCGCTGTCCTTAAAAACAGCATAGAACTTGAAGCTGTTGGTTATCCTCTCGCCGTCGAGACCGACTATCAGACCGCCCGTTTCCGTTTTCTCTATAATACCGTTCTGAAGCATAGCGAGCAGGAGCGTTTTATAATCCTCGCGGCTGATGTTTTCGAACGGCGGAAGTGTCAGCACTCTTTTTGCAAGCGCGGCGGCGGTCAGCTCTCCCGAAGCGCAGAGCGTGCTCAGCGTTTGCTGAAAAAGCAGGCTGAACGGCATTTTTTTGACTGTCGGCGGTTCTATGAAGCGCTCCTCAGCGTAAAGCTGAACGATAGCGATAGCTTGGAGCAGATGCCATGGGATGAGCTGTGGGAGAGGAGTGTTCGGCAGAGGCTTTTCCTCTCTGAATACCAGCATCATCTCAGGCGGCGCTCCGCGTCTGCCTGAACGTCCTAACCTCTGAAGCATCGATGAGACGGAGTTCGGCGCTTCTATCTGCACTACTCGCTCGAGCTTTCCGATATCTATTCCGAGCTCAAGCGTGACGGTCGCGCAGGTGGTATTTATTTTTTCCTCATTTTTCAGATCAAGCTCCGCTTCCTCACGTATTGCCGCGGAGAGGTTTCCGTGATGTATGGAGAAGAAGTCGCGCTCGCCACGTCTTGCGGCAATCTGCCGCAGGGTGGCGGTTATATATTCGGCTTCCTCTCGGGAGTTTGTGAATATGAGGCTTTTTTTCCCCTTTACACAATCAAAGGTGTATTCATACCCTCGGTCGCCGACTTGAGCCGATGCCTCGTCTGCGGACGGCTGTTCAGCATCGACCCGAGCGGTGATGACTTCGGAATTCTCAGGATTTGCCGCGTGTTCCGCGGCTGACGGCATATATGGAACTACTTTTCCTTTAAGAGAACCATGGCTTTGGATATAAAAATGCTCTGCTCCGAGTCTCCAATGGAGCTTCCCCTCGGCAATTATCGGAGCACTTGTTTTTCGTTCCGTCCCGGCGGAAAGCCACGCTGCCGCTACCTCTCGGTCACCGACTGTGGCGGAAAGTCCTATTCGACGCGGTATTTTCCCGATAATTCGCTGTATGCGGCACAGCTGGCAGAGTATCTGATTTCCTCTGTCACTGCCGGTCAGGGTGTGAAGCTCGTCTATCACGATATATCTAAGGTCGGAAAACAGCCTCGAAATATCGTTTGAGCGGTTTATCAGCATGCTCTCAAGCGATTCCGGAGTTATTTGGAGGATTCCTCGCGGCTTTTTCAAGGCGCGTGCACGGTGAGAAGCCGCTACGTCACCGTGCCAATGGAACGCCGGTATTCCGCTCGCCTCGAGCAGCTCCTCCATTCTTGAAAACTGATCGTTTATAAGGCT
>CAZTCE010000297.1:0-1579 GCA_964612205.1 uncultured Eubacteriales bacterium
CTACAAGATAATATTTTTAAAAACAAGTATACTAAATAACATTTTAGGAATGATAGTAATTCCAATTTTATTTATAGTAATTAACCAATTAGTTTATGCACTAAAGAAAGACGAAAACCAAAAACCTTTCGGTGGTGGCGACATTAAATATTTAGCATTAATCGGATTAATGTTTGGTTTTTCATCTCAAGTTATATCAATAGCACTATCATCAATAATTGCAGTGATAGGATTATTAATACACAAATATAAAGAAATTCCTTGGGGATATTACATTTCAATTGCCACAATAATCATTTTAATTGCAATGCCAATTTTTGAAAAAGTGTTGCCAATAAATTTATAAGCAATTGATAAAAAGGAGTAGATAATATGAATTCAAATAAAGGATATTCATTAATCGAGATAGCAATTGGATTATCATTATTCACAATTTTTCTTGTATGCACAGGCTCATTAATAAACGCTTCGTATACTAACTATCGATTAATACTTCAAAGAAACGAAGCACTAGATTATGCAATTGCACAAATGGAAGGTGCATTAGCTTCTGGCGATGTTGACGTTGGAGTTCCATACAGAACTAGCTATAACAACATGAGTGGAGAAGTGATAGTTGAAAATGTAAAAGATGGAGATATAACATATAAAGATAAAGTTTTTCTAGTTACAGTTGATGTTAAGTATAAACGAACTCCAAAAAGCACAGACGAATATCATCTTAAACTTCAATCATTAAAAGTTGAGAAATAAAGGAGAAGAGCTATGAATAATAAAGGTGTTACTTTAATGTCATTAACGATATATGTAATTGCGTTAACGGTAATTTTAGTTATACTCACATTTATATCTGCTAATTACACATCGCAAATTGCGGCGGTTAATGCTCAAGGAAAAATTTCAAATGAATATCTAAAACTATATTCATTTTTAATACCTGATTTAAAATCAGCAAATTCAGTAATTGAATATTCAGATGATTTTTTAAGACTAGATAATGATATAAAATACACAATAAAATATATAAATAATAGAGCAACTGAAAAAATGCAATATGAAATTTATCGTAATGATATTTTGGTTGCTGAAAATATATTAGATGCAAAATTTTCTTACGATGAAGTGCAAAACATATTAGATGTAGACATTAAATATATTTATGAAAAATATCTAGTAGAAAAGCATCAATCGATTAACGTTGGAAGGGGATATTAAAATGAAAAATCAAAGAGGTTCACTTACGTTAATTGCACTCTTCACAATATTAGTTTTTTCTTTATACGGAATTATTTTATATGGAAGAAGTGCTAGTGCATATATCACTCAAAGCTCAGCAATAGAAACAATTCAAAATGCATATTCAGCAAATGTAGAAAATGCTGCACAAATTGCAAGGCAACTAGGTGCAAGTGGAGAAAGCAACTAATTTCTTGAATGTGCCAAACAAATATCAATACTTCGGCTGGGATTAACGTTCACAGAATTTCTAAACATTGATATTTGGTTATCACAAGAAATAATTTGTAAATTTAAAAATTGGTAAATATATGAACTTGTCAAAATTTGTTGACTTATGAAT
>CAZTCE010000298.1:0-1578 GCA_964612205.1 uncultured Eubacteriales bacterium
TTCCAGTAGTGTTTTTGTTCATTCCTGCAACAGTTACACCAGCATCTACATACGTGCCACCAAATTTTGCATAAGCAGGATTATCTCCAACAAGCTCTAAAATAGGTCTAACTCTATCTGCGCCAAATACATCTGCACCAAATACAGTTGCATAGTTTTCTGCATTCTCATAAGCTGTTTCAGACGCAGTTGTTGGAACGTAAAGTTTAGTTAAACTTTCAACTCCTACATCAGCGCTTAAAGCCATTGGTGTTTCGCTCAATGCTATGATTCTTTCTAATTCAGAAGTACCATAGAACATTTCTGTTCCATTAATCTTATCAAAATTTTTACCTAATCTAATTATTTCTAATGCACTACTATTTTTAAACATTTTGTCTACATTAGTCACTTTTCTAGTGTCGAAATTAGATAAATCTATATTGGTCAATTGTGAACATTTTACAAACATATAACCCATATCTGTAACATTACTTGTATCAAAATTTGAAAGATCCAATTTGGCAATGCCAACGCAGTCCCAAAACATGCCCATCATATTGGTAACTTGGCTAGTAACAAAACTTGATAAATCTAATTTTGTAAGCGAATTACAACCCCTGAACATACCACTCATATTTTTAACATTTATTGTATTGAACTTATCAAGTGATATTTCTGATAGTTTATTACAAAATTCAAACAAGCTAGACATATCAGTAACATTACTTGTATCAATATTATCCCAATATATTTTTTCTAAGTTTAAACACGCCGTAAACATAGATCCCATATTTTGTAACTTACCAGTTTTAAAAGAATTCAAATTTAATTCAGTTAAGTTTTCGCAACTTCTAAATATATACCTCATACCTTCTACGTTTTCTGTGTTAAAGCCACTCAAATCTAATGCAGTAACTTTGTTTACGCCAAACATTCTAAACATATTTACAGTATATCTTGTATCAATATATTTTAAGCCATTAATTGCTTCACAATTCACATATTGTGAAAATAAATTAGATGAATTCGCTGGTGCAAAAATTTTTCCATTAGAGCCAATATATAAATCATACATTTCTCCACTAATTTCAATCCATGCCATTATAGAACCATCTTGTGCTTCTGAAACATCCCAACTATCTGCTCCGTTTGGAATATTTACGTTATTTACAATATTTATAGTTTTAATTTTATCTGATGTGTATTGTGTTTTATTTGCTTTAAGAGCACCAATTGCATACATAGAAAATACATATTTTTCATTTATTCCCGTTTGATATTGATTTGGTAACAAATCCGGTATTGTTTCCTCAGGGCCATACGTAACCATAATTGCATCTCTTTCCATCAAAAACGGTGCTAAAGTTGCCGTCTTATAAACTTCTCCACTAATTGTTTCGGTGCTGTTATAAATTCCATAACCAGTTGGAATTGTATCTGGTTCAATTCTGTATGCATCTGTTTTACCTTTTAAAATTCCATCGTAGAATTCAAAACTGTTTTGTGCATCCACGGCATAAGTTCCACCTTGAATAACTGGCGATGTTGTGCTTACTCCTCCACCTTGCGTACCTATTTTTAACGTTCCGATATTAG
>CAZTCE010000299.1:0-1576 GCA_964612205.1 uncultured Eubacteriales bacterium
GGCGTGGCGGCTCCCGCTGACAAAGGGCAGAAAGGTCTACGGCTATCTGCCGCCTCGCATCAAGGCTATCGTCAACGAGGTGGTGGACGAGCTGGCGAAGGACGAACGGGTGGCGGAAGCGTATGAGATCTGGCAGGAATTGCAGGAGCAGAAGTGTCTGGACTACAACCGGCAGCTTCCGGAGCGCGTACCGCTGAGTCAGCAGAAGGAATTCAAAATGATACGCAATATGGTAGTTCGGGAGGCGTTAAAGCTTTCGGAGCAGCAGTCGATACCGATACAAAATACACCGAAAGAAGCGGAGGTAATACAGGAAGAAATGGCATTACCGATGGAATCTGCTGATAAGCAACAAGCCGCGCCGCAGCAGCAAGAGCCAATGTCATCATCTGCTGCCATACAGAGTGCAGCAGGAAATTTCCCTGCCGATGCTGTAGTGCGGCTGCTCCATCACATGGGCAGTATCTTCTATGACACAGCCCGACAGGACAGCACGTATGCTGCACTCCGTATCGACTCCAAACGCCGCAGACGCTTGCAGGAAAAGCGCATGGCCATGGGGCATAAGCGGGATGACCACGAGGAGGCACAGCGGGAGAATCAAAATGATCAGGCCATGCAATAAAGAAGCCTGTACCGCATAGTGGTACAGGCTTCCGGTGAATTTATACATCCTGGGTTGATTCTTCTGTCGCAAGCAGTTGTATCAGCTCGCCCGGAGTGTAAACCGTGATTTGCGCTTTTGTATAATCCCTCCTATTACGGGTCACGAGGCAATCCATTTCGGTACGGACGGCAGTAGCAGCCATAATCGCATCCTCGTAGTCCGACATCTCAGACGCAAGCGCCTGACGGCAATCGATGGCCGCAGTGTCCAGCAGGTCAAAGAGGCACAACAGCTTCGCCAGGATATCCCGTGTCTCATGGTCACTGTGCGTCAGTCGATGTGTCAAATAATAGAGGTCAGTCATGGATTTTGCGGTGACATATGCCTGTATCTGCCTGTTAGCCACAGCAAGAAAAATTGCCTGTGCGTCTGCTGCAAACGGCTCACGGTTTTGCAAAACGTCCACAATGACGCAGGTATCGACTAAAACCTTCATATCTGTTCAAGCCTTTCCTTCCGTGCTTCCTCCAGCGTTACATCTTCGGGCAAGATACCAAACAGAGATTTTGCCACATCCACGCGATCCTGAAATGGGTTGGACAGCTTCGCCACGATCTTTCCGTTCTTGGTGATGAAAATATCCTCTGTAGCGGATAGCATCAGGTACTTGCCAAGATTGAGCTTCAATTCTGTTGCAGTGATCGACATAGGGTGTCCTCCTTCCTCGCACGTCGGTTGCTGTATTGATAGTATATCCAAATCGAGCGAAATAGTCAACAAAATCGTTCGATTTAAGGGCGCTATTTTTTTAAGCAATATCGTCTATACTTTAGCTGATAGAAACGGAGATTTTCATGTCCAAATTCATCTACTTCACATCCGCAGAGAAGCGGGGGGGCCACCAGGTTTTGAAACCCCGTGTTTGTTTTATAGCGGGGGAGAAAAAGCGGGCCACCCGGGGGGGCGAAA
>CAZTCE010000300.1:0-1565 GCA_964612205.1 uncultured Eubacteriales bacterium
ACTTTGACGAAATGCTCGCGCTCGACGCCAAGAAGCGCGCGCTGGCCACCGAAGGCGACGCGCTGAAGGCTCGACGCAATCAGCTTTCTGCGCAGGTTCCGCGCATGAAGAAAAACGGCGAGGATACCTCCGCGTTGTTTGAGGAAGTTCGCCAGATTGGCGATCAGATCAAGGCGCTGGACGAAGAAGCCGACGCCATCGGCAAGCAGATCACCGATTTTGTCGCGGGGCTTCCGAACCTTCCCGATCCGGACGTGCTGCCGGGCGGCAAGGAGAACAACAAAGTCCTGCATCAGTGGGGCGAGAAGCCCGTCTTCGATTTTGAGCCGAAGGATCACGTTCAGCTCGCAGAGAGTCTGCACCTGATCGATTATCCGCGCGGCGCCAAGCTCGGCGGCAGCGGAAAATGGGTCTATACCGGCGACGGCGCGCGTCTGGAATGGGCGCTTGTGAACTACTTCATCGACACGCATCTCAGCGACGGCTGGCAGTTCATGCTCGTGCCTCACATCCTCAACTATGAGGCGGGTTATTGCGCCGGTCAGTTCCCGAAGTTTGAGGACAGCGTCTTCTGGGTTGGCGAGCGCGACGGTCGACGCGACCAGTTCATTCTCCCCACCGCTGAAACTGCGCTGGTGAACCTGCATCGCGGCGAAATTCTCTCCGAGGACGAGCTGCCCAAGAAGTACTTCGCTTACACGCCGTGCTACCGTCAGGAAGCCGGTTCCTATCGTGCGGAAGAGCGCGGCATGATCCGTGGCAACCAGTTCAACAAGGTTGAAATGGTGCAGTACGCGCTTCCGGAGAATTCCGCCGCCGCGTTTGAAGAAATGGTCGGCAAAGCCGAAGCGCTTGTGCGCGGTCTGGGGCTGCATTATCAGCTGTCCAAGCTCGCCGCGGGTGATTGCTCCGCCTCCATGGCGCGCACCTATGATATCGAAGTCTGGATTCCGAGCATGGGCATCTACAAAGAGGTCTCCTCTGCGTCGAACTCCAACGATTATCAGGCGCGCCGCGGCAGCGTTCGCGTGAAGCGCAAGGCGACCGGCAAGAACGAATTTGTACACATTCTGAATGCATCGGGTCTGGCGACCAGCCGCGTATTCCCCGCCATTCTGGAGCAGTTCCAGCAGGCGGACGGCAGCGTGAAGGTTCCGGAACCGCTGGTGAAGTGGGTTGGAAAAGAATACCTGCGCCCCTGATTTGGGCAACGAAGCAATAAACGCGCAGCGCATCGTCTCGGTCACGCCCGACGGCATCGCCGCCCGGAGCGGTTTGCGGCCGGGCGATGCGCTTTGCGCCATAAACGGCGAGCCTGTGCTCGACCAGGTGGACTATCAGTTCCTGACGGCGAAGCGTCATCTGCTCGTTAGCGTCATTGGCGAAAACGGCGAAAAGCGCGAGATTGAAATCACCAAGCTGGCGGAGGAACCGCTTGGGCTTGTGTTTTCCTCGACGCTCATGAGCAAGCCGCGCGTGTGCCGCAACAAGTGCGCTTTCTGTTTCATCGATCAGATGCCGCCCGGTCTGCGCGAAACGCTCTACGTCAAGGACGACGACTGGCG
>CAZTCE010000301.1:0-1561 GCA_964612205.1 uncultured Eubacteriales bacterium
CTTAAGAGCGGCGTGAAGCTTAAGGTTACATACTATGATCCCACGGATACAGCGACTCTGGAAGTAGTCGTATGTCATAATTAAAGAACAAGAAACAAGGAGGAACTTATGGAGTTTTATTCACAAATGGATCCGGCGAGCAAGGAAAAATTCCTTAAGAAGGATAAGTCCGTTACCGAGGTGCTCCTTAACCGCGAAAAAATTACCCTGCATCCGCAGCAGCAAACGCTGATTCTCGGTTTGGGCGGCAGCGGTACCCAGACCGTGAACCGAATCAAGGGAGAATTGGCGCAAAAGTATAGCTGGACTGACGATAAGATTGCTTTTTTGGCCATTGATACCAGCGAGGGTGAGCTCGGGATGCTTAGAAATCTGGCCCCTTCGGAAACATGTCCGATTCCCCATCACAACAGTATTGAAGATCGGCTTTGCGATCCGGCCCAGCGCTCGAACTTTACAAAGGGATGGATTTATCCTACCTTCAGTAACACAGATTTTAATAATACAGGTGCAGGTCAGTGCCGGCAGATATGCCATGGCAAGATGTTTGATAATCCGCCCGGGGGCATGTTGTCCACAGATCAGACTTTGCAGAACAGAATCCAATATGCCGTAAGGAATTTTAGGAATAATAATAATAAAACGGAAGTCATTATCATTCTGGGCGTTGCCGGCGGCACCGGCAGCGGCGGCCTCATTAACATCGCTCACTTTGTCCGCAGAGCCTTAAGCCATCTGCCTCATAAGATTACCGGGTACTTCTTTATGCCGGATGTCTTCGATCAGCATGACGGCATGACGGCTTCCAAGAATGCAAACGGCTACGCCGCCCTGAAGGAACTGGATTACTATTTCAGCATCGGCCAGCGCAGTGAAAACGATTTGCTTCAGGACAACAATGGTTTTATTGCTTTTAACAGATTGTCCCCACTCTATGATATGGCCTTCCTGGTCAGCGGCTCTGTAGGGGGCGCAACGGCCAACTCTTACGATACGGCTCTCGGTGCGGCGGCAGAGTTTATTACCAACCTGCTCACGGAAGATCAGTCTGCCATTTCTGCGGCGGCTGCGGCCAGCGGTACTGCTCCGGTGTTTTTGATGTCTTCCTTTGGCAGCAATCTCACCGTTGGAAGAAATAATCGTCTGGCTGACGGCTTTGTAAGAACGCCCGCAGGAACCTTGACCGGGGCGGAGATGCCGGGCTTTTACGGAGAAGATGTTTACAAATACTGCGGCATCGGTGTCGGCGTAGCTTCCTTCCCCATGGAAGAGATTAAGGCTTACGCCATTGACCGGGTGGGCAAGGTGATTTCCAACCATGTTTCCGTTGCCGTCCCCAGTGCTGCCTTCAGCAACGTCTGTATGCCTCCCGTTCAGGCTGCTTCGGAAATTAAAAAATTGCTGCAGTGTACGCCTCAGTATCTGAAAAATCAGATTCAAGGGCAAGCAACAAGCTTGATAACCTGTCCTACTCATTATGCGCCCGATGGAGCCGCTATCGTTGGCGGCGGAGCAAAGACTGATTTGCATCGGAGACTGGGAATCGATGCCAAGCAGGATA
>CAZTCE010000302.1:0-1552 GCA_964612205.1 uncultured Eubacteriales bacterium
CGATATAACTGTGCGTGGCGAAGTTTTTATGCCACATGATGCATTTAATAAATTGAATGAAGAAAGAGAAGTCTTAGGCGAGAAACTTTTTGCAAATCCAAGAAATGCAGCGGCAGGCTCTTTAAGACAACTCGACTCACAAATTACTCGTGACAGAAATTTAGATATATTTATATTTAATGTTCAAAAATCAAATGATGTTGAATTTACTTCGCATTATGAATCATTAAATTTTTTGAAAGAACAAGGTTTTAATGTTATTCCGTTAATATTTAAATGTGAAAATTCTAAAGAAGTGTTAAGTGCAATTGAAAAGATTGGAGAAGCCAGAGGAGATCTTACTTTTGATATCGATGGTGCAGTTATAAAAGTAGATAATTTAAGGCAAAGAGAAGAACTTGGTGTGACAACGAAAACGCCTAAATGGGCTGTGGCATATAAATATCCACCTGAGAAAAAAGAAACAACAGTTAAAGATATTATAATTCAAGTTGGTAGAACCGGTGCTTTGACACCGCTTGCTGTTTTAGAACCTGTTAGAGTGGCTGGTTCTGTAATTTCTAAAACAACATTGCATAATGAAGATTTTATTAAAGAAAAAGATATAAGGATCGGAGATAAAGTTTTAATTCAAAAAGCCGGAGATGTTATTCCGGAAGTTGTAGAAGTTTTGAAAGAAAAACGAACAGGTGACGAAATAATATTTGAAATGCCTAAAGTTTGCCCGGTTTGTGGAAGCGAAGCTGTGCGTGAAGATGATGAAGCTGTCACACGTTGCACAGGAATTGAATGCCCTGCAATGTTATTTAGAAGTTTGGTGCATTTTGCTTCTCGTGAGGCTATGAATATAGATGGTTTAGGACCTGCAATAATTGAACAACTTTTAGATAAAAATATGATTTCAAACATTGCCGATATTTATTCTTTGACGCAAGAAGATTTAGAAACATTAGATAAAATCAAAGAAAAATCTGCACAAAATTTGATAAATGCAATAAATGAAAGCAAAAATAATTCGTTAGATAGGCTTATAAATTCATTTGGAATTAGGCATATTGGAACAAAAACAGCAAAAATTTTAGTTAAAAAATTTAATACAATTGAATCTTTTTTTGAAGCAACTGCAGATGATTTCATGAGGGTAAATGAAATCGGCGAAGTAATGGCACTTAGCCTTGAATCTTTTTTCTCGAATCCACAAACTGCTGATTTAATAGAAAAATTGCGTGTTGCTGGAGTTAATATGGAAAGCGAAAAAATAGAAAACATAGATGAACGTTTTGCTGGAAAAACATTTGTTTTGACTGGTACATTATCGAAATTTTCTAGAACAGAAGCAAGCGAAATTATTGAAAGATTTGGAGGTAAAACTTCTGGAAGTGTTTCAAAGAAAACAAGTTTTGTATTAGCTGGAGAGGAAGCAGGAAGTAAACTAACAAAAGCCCAAGACTTAGGAATAAAGATTATTTCTGAAGATGAATTTTTAGAATTAATAAAGTGAGTGTGATACAAATAAAAATGTTGGTTATAATAATAAAAAACTTGCATTATT
>CAZTCE010000303.1:0-1546 GCA_964612205.1 uncultured Eubacteriales bacterium
ATGTTGGAAAGAGCTCTATACTTGTGCATAATACTTGTGGCGGGAAACCTACAAGTCCAAATCAGATGCAGAAACAAGTTGAAAGAGGTCAAGCACCCAGTACGGTTGTTCGTGTAGATAATCCAAAGATTCCAGGGCAATTACCACACATTCATTTTAGTGATGGCACAGCGATGAATATAGATGGAAGCTTTCATGATGCAATGAGAGGCGTGCATGCTTTAACAAACGGCGAACGAATTTGGATTTCTAATAACGGATGAGGAGGTTGATTATATGAAAATTTATATTACAAACGCCATAGAAACCGATAGCGTTGAGATATTGCTCAGCTATCACGAATTAAAAGAATTAGTAAATTCTTTGAAGAAATTTGAAGACGAAGTCTGCCAATTTAAAACGAATAATAAAGATACGGGGGTGAGTGGTTTTACGCATTTACATTTAAAGGATTGTGGGTTAATAGATAAAAACAGCAAATCAGATGTTGTCTTTTATCTAAATTTAAACGAATGAATAATATACCAGTAAATAATGCAGATATAATATTCAATCGATAGTAGAGAAAGGAGAAGGTCAATTAGCAAATTCAAAAGAATCATTGCGTTTCTACTTGCCATAATCTCCTTTTGCGTTCTTGAGCTTGCTAGCCCTCTTGGAATCTTAGCGGAAGAGAAATCCATTAACAATGCTTTTCAGAGTACTGCAGAGGATTGGAACAACTGTATATGATGGCGCTTAGCACCTTGAATAGTAAGGGGGACAAGCGTGAAAATCTTATAAACGGAATCAGTCCGTACAATAGCAACAGGGATTTTTATATGGATTCAGCAAACAAACACATTGCGAATTTTATAGAAAACGAGCGGCTAAATCTGCTCGACAAATAGGAGGTAACCATGAAACCGTATGTATGCCCTTGGGAGGTTGGCGAAATTCGCTGCAAGAAGCTTGGGGAAAGTTCCGATTTAGATGCCATAGGACTTTCTGGCTGCTATGTTCTTTTGAAAAAGGTTGGCGAATGTCCGCACTACCGTGCAAAGAGAAAAATGCAGCAGGTTCAATTGGCAATTTGGAAAAATAACACTCCACCCAAAAGACAGGATGACTTTTCCAACTTGCTGTTTATTCGAAACGGAAACTTTAGAAAGGCGCAGAAGTACAATTACGTTATAAAGGATTGCTGCTTTGATATTGCATCCAGAAAAATATGGGAGGCCTCTGGATTGGAATTGGTCGACGTTCCAGCGGAGGTTATTTCCCTACCCGTAGCTGCTCCAGAGAATCTATTGTTTTTACCGGAGATTTATTTGGACAGTTTTGACTGGTCTATAGAGTCAAAGGTGAAAAGCTTTGGAACCGTTACGAAAGACGAAGTAGACAGGATTGAAAAGGGGGATTTAGAATTGTCTACAGCAAGATTTAAAGATGCCTTGATCAATCAGATGATGGGGGGGATCTTTCTAAAAAAATGGAATACTTTGAAAAAAGTGGTTTACTTGATCTTCTAAAATCCCCAGAAGAGGTAATGAAAAAGCCAACTGAG
>CAZTCE010000304.1:0-1545 GCA_964612205.1 uncultured Eubacteriales bacterium
ATCAGCAACAATGTCGTATGTCGGGACATTTTACTCTCAATGCCCTCTGCTTTCCAACGACGATAAATTAACGTAGCAGCAGCTCCAACAAATTCAATACCTGCATTATTTCCAATACGATATTTCCAATAATCCTCAAAACCAACATGATGATCGTAAATCTCTGTAACCTGATCTAATGGTATAGACTGCTCTAAAAACTCAGGATCTGAAACATCCACAATTATGTATCTTAAAGTTGCCTTATCAATATCTATTGGTAAACTCTGATGTATTTCTCTATCTTTTATAAGAAATTTACAGACACTATAATTGCATGGAGCAATAGAATAAGCTATTGCATACTCTCCAATTACTTGTAAAAACTCTTCCATTGCAATCATACAAGCATAAGCATCAATATCCAAATATGATGAGCCTGCTGTAATAACTGTATCGCAATTAAACATGCTCTGATCAACAATCTGCTTTTTCATAATCTATTATCCTTTTGTATGTTTTGTTGGAAATTATTTAAAGTTTATACGCCCTAAAAACGTGATGTGTTTTTTGTTTCTCCTTTGGAGGTTCAGGCAAATAATCACCATACAAACAAGTCAAATATGTATCATAATCCTTAGGTGCTGGATACTTTCCATCTTCAAAATCTATCAAAATAGTTTCTGAAAATACTTCTGACGGAATAATACCGCGCACACCATAAACACACCAAACTTTACATCCTAAATAAGCGCTTTTCTTTTGTGTTTTCTTACAGCTCTCTCTAAAAATCTTTTTTATATAATGGCTACTTCCAAGTATCTTACAAAAAGCCATTGTAATCCCTTTAATTACACGTTTAATAGGGTTAACAGAATCAGGTTTACAAAGTTTAGTCAAACTAAGACAAAACATATCCTTCTCAATGCGTTTTGCTTCTTTTCTTGCTTCCTTAATATCATTATCCCATTCATCAAGTGGAAAAATATCAATATCTACCCCAAGTACCACTCCATTGTTGTAATTAAACTCTTCTTTTAAAGTTGTCATATCGCACAATTTTGCAAAGGGATATAAATATTCTTTATTTCTTTCAAATGAAAAAAGTTTGTATCTTTCACTATCCTTAAATATAGATAACAGTCTGTTATAATCCTCACGAGGCACCAACAAATCTATATCATCATCCCAAGGTATAAACTTTTTATATCGTACAGCCCCCAGTAATGTTCCATGTGATAGAAAATATTTAATATTATTTTCCTTGCAAAACACATCAAATTCTTTTAGAATTGCTAATTCAGTTTCTTTTATTTCCTGCAGTGATAACTCTCTCATATAATTCTATATACTCCTTAAATAATTCAGCTTTATCAAATTCTTTAGCTTTCTTTACACACTGTTCTCTTGAATAAGGCTTTGTTGTACAAATACGAATAATCTCATTTTCAAGTTTATCAATATCATTATACGTAACAAAAGTACCACAATTATCATCATAACATTCAGGTGAGCCACCGCTATTAAACGTAACTCCCGGTGTAGCACATGCCAATGCCTCTATAT
>CAZTCE010000305.1:0-1530 GCA_964612205.1 uncultured Eubacteriales bacterium
TATATATATATATATATATTGCCCATTGCATGGCGCATTTTATTTGTGATATAATTTAGTAATAGGCGAAAATGGCATTTGCCAAATGCGCCAACAATAAAATAAGAGGTGACTTATATGAAATCCAAATTTTTCTTTTCTGTTATGACAGCCGTGGTAGTAATGACAAGCCTGACAGGGTGTTCCTCAAAAGCTACAATTGATTTCAAGGACTGCGTAAGCGTTGAATTTTACGGCTACAATGGTGAGGGCACAGCTTCTCCGCAAGGCGATTACAACTATATCCTTTCACTGCTCGGAGATATGAACACAATGACAGCAGCGGGAATTGTAAGTTCATTTTCATTTGAAGAAGTGAGGAACAACGGTTCGCTTTCTAACGGCGATATAATCACGGTAACAATCACAGCAAACGAAGATATGCTGAAAAATGCAAAAGTAAATGTGAAAAACACCGACTTGCAATTTATCGTTAAGGGGCTGGAAGAAAAGCCTGTTAAAGATGTCTTTGCCGATGTATCGCTGATAGTTAATGGAACATCTCCTTACTGCACCGTTTCGGCAATGTATGGCGGTACACAGTATATTATGGGTGGATACCAATTTGATATTACAAGTGCCGATGGAGCAGAAAAAGAATATTACCAGAACGGTGATGTTGTAGCCGTAACGCTCACCGAGAATGCTCGTCAAAGTCTTGAACAAAACTATGTTCTTGAAGAGATTTCACGAAATTACGTTGTACAGGCGGAAAACAAATATATCATGACCGCAGATGACCTTAACAACAGCGTTGACAATATTGAAATCATGGCTACCGATTATATAGATGACGCAGTGCATAATATAAAGGCTGCAAGAATAAAAGTCCTGTCGGGAATTTCTGGTGTTGGCGAGGGTACTCTTTACGCTAATAGTTGGAGCTTAAGCGTTGATAATTTAACATTCAATTCTGCGTATGTCGGAACATCATCAAACAAAGGAATTTTCGGAGATATTACTTATACGCCTTGTATTTATTTTTTCTATAATGCAGACTTCACATACAAAACATCATCACGAGGTTCAGAGAACACAGCAAACGGCATTATAGCAGTAAAAATGAATAATCCCAAAATATCAAATGATGGCAAGATTACATATGAAGAAATTAGTGTTGTATCTTCGTCAACCGATGTTGATGATTATAAATCAGCCATTGAAAGCTTTGAGAAGCTTTTCTGATAAACCAATTTAACACAGAAATCCGATTGCGCACAGCAGTCGGATTTTTTTATTTTGTGCTACATATAGCGCAAAAATCACAAAGGAGGTATTACAACATGACAGATGAAGTAGGCTCAATGGTGTTATCCACAGGCGGAAAAGCGGTTGAAATAGGTGCAGAACTAATAAGGCTACTAGCACCTCTGGCGAAAGATTTTCTTTCAGCATTGAAAAAGCAGTGTTCTTGTCAAGCAAAATTGTAACAGTTACCCCCAAAATCAAGCCGAGCGTTTCTGCCAAGGAGTAAGACCGTTATTGAACGAA
>CAZTCE010000306.1:0-1530 GCA_964612205.1 uncultured Eubacteriales bacterium
AAAGTTCCTAACTATCATGGTTAGATGTCATTTACACAGAATTCCTTACACACTCGATTACTTATGAAAAATGATTTCTTTGATGTGCTTATGCTATCTATTTCATTAGCAGTTGCGGCAATACCAGAAGGTATGTCATCTATAATTACAATAATTCTTTCATTAGGAATGACTGCAATGGCAAAGAAGAATGTAATTATTAGAAAAATGGCATCTGTTGAAACATTAGGCTCTACTGATATAATTTGTTCAGATAAAACTGGAACTATAACACAGAATAAAATGTTAGTTAAATCAATTTATGTTAATGATACTTTATATAGAGATAATGATAGTATTCCTAATGCAGATTTGTTAAAATTATGTGCTAGCTTGTGTCATAATGTAACAAAGAATGAAAATATTTATTTAGGTGATGAGACAGAGGTTTCGATATATAAATATTTAGAAAAAATAAATTATCCTACAATTTTTAATCAAAGACAAAAAGAATATCCTTTTGATTCAGATAGAAAAATGATGACAACTGTTAATAATATTGGTAATAAAATTTATTCTTTTACTAAAGGTAGTTTGGATTCCATTTTAAGTAATTGTTCATATTATATTTTAAATGGTCAACTATATAATATGACGCAAGAATATAAAGAAAAAATATTTCAAGTAGAAAAAGAACAATCAGAAAAATCTTTAAGATTATTAGCATTTGCTTATAAATATGATAATTTAGATAATCCCGAGAATAATATGATATTTATTGGATTGATAGGAATGATGGATCCACCAAGAGAAACTGTTCATGATGCTATAATGTTATGTAGTAAAGCAGGTATTAAACCAATAATGATTACTGGTGATAGTATTAATACAGCAAGAGCCATTGCAAAAGAAGTAGGAATAATAGATATAGAGGATAAAGCTGTAGAGGGTAAAGTTATTGACAAAATGACTGATGATGAATTATTAGAAGCAGTAAAATATTATCAAGTATATGCAAGGATTACACCTAGTGCAAAATTAAGGATTGTTGAAGCATTACAAGCACAAGGATATGTAGTTGCTATGACTGGAGATGGAGTAAATGATGCACCTGCAATTCAAAAAGCAGATATAGGAATTGGAATGGGAATTACAGGAACAGAAGTAGTAAAAAAAGTAGCAGATTGTATTTTGGTAGATGATAGTTTTTCTACAATCGTTGATGGTGTAGAAGAAGGAAGAAGAATTACTTCTAACATAAAGAAAGTAATACTTTATTTACTTGCAGGAAATATTGTTGAAGTAATTATAGTATTCGTTTCAATGTTGATGAATATGGAAATGTTTACAACATTACAATTATTATGGTTAAATTTAGTAACAGATTCAATACCTGCTATAATGTTAGCATTTGAAAAATCTAGTAAAGATGTCATGGATAATACACCGTCTAATAGATGTAGTACAAGTTTCTTTACGCCATTCTTAATTGCGAAAATAGTTATTAGTGCTATGTTCAAATCTTTAGTAATAATTGTTATGTTTATATAC
>CAZTCE010000307.1:0-1528 GCA_964612205.1 uncultured Eubacteriales bacterium
GATTATAATGACAGAATTGGTCATATCGATTCAGAAAAATTCATTATAAAAGAAGAATTGGCAGGATATGAAGGTAGCATGAAAACATTGCAGTTAGTATATGAATACTTAAAAAATGTTGTAGGAAGAAAAGCAATTAGTACAAATTTCTTAAAAACAGACAGTACTACATTGATAAGAGGCTGGGTACCAACTAAATACAACAACAGACTTGAATTTATCTGCAGTGAAGTTTTAGGTGAAGATTATTATTTAAATTATGAAGAAGTTAAAGAGGAAGAAATCGAAGATGTTCCAATAAAATTGGAAAACAATGATTTAAATGATGCATTCCAGTCAGTAACTGAAATGTATGCACTTCCAAGATATGACTTCATTGATCCTACACCTTATGTTACTCCATTCTATTTAATTTTCTTTGGAATGATGGTAGCAGATGCAGGATATGGTATTGTTATGCTTATAGCAACATTACTTGCACTTAAGTATTTCAAATTTGATGATGGTATGAAGAAGATGATTAAATTCTTCCATTACCTAAGTTACCCAACAATCGCATTTGGAGTATTATATGGTGGATATTTTGGTGATTTAATTAAAGTTCCCCATTTAATTGATACAACAAATGATGTTATGACAATACTTGCCATGTCAGTTGTATTTGGTGCAATTCAAATAGTATTTGGATTATGTATTAAGGCAGCTGTACTAATTAAAGTTGGTAAACCACTTGATGCATTTATGGATTCAGGATCATGGCTTATAACTTTGATTTCTCTTGGTGTTATGGCAGGTGGAATGTATACAGGAAATGCTGCAATGGGTACAATTGGTAAGGTTGGAGCTATAATTGGTGCTGTACTTATTGTATTAACTCAGGGTAGAAGCGCTGCTTCAATTGGTGGTAAAATTGGTTCTGGTTTATATGAATTATATGGAATAACAAGTTATGTAGGTGATTTAGTATCATACACAAGACTTATGGCTATTGGATTATCAGGTGGATCAATAGCAGGTGCTGTTAACTTGATTATGAAGATGATTCCGGGTCCTATTGGAGTATTTTTAATCGGACCATTAATATTTGTAATTTTCCAGACAGTTAACTTAGGATTATCATTATTAAGTGGATATGTTCACACATTAAGATTAACTTATGTTGAATATTTTGGTAAGTTCTATGATGGCGGAGGAAAAGCCTTCAGACCATTTGAAACAAAAAATGAATACATTAATTTAAAAAGAGATTAGGAGGACATTTAAAATGGATATGAGTTGGATTAAATTCTTTATAGAAAATAATGGGGGATTTGTTTTAGGAGCACTAGGTGTTGCTATAGCTGTTGGTATGTCAGGTATAGGTTCAGCTAAAGGTGTTGGTATAGTTGGTCAAAGCGCTGCTGCACTTTTATCAGAAGAACCAGATAAGTTTGGTAAAGCATTAGTTCTTGAATTATTACCAGGTACACAAGGTCTTTATGGATTCGTTATTGGTTTATTAGCATTTTTCCAATTAGATGGAAATACT
>CAZTCE010000308.1:0-1524 GCA_964612205.1 uncultured Eubacteriales bacterium
CTCTAAGAGTTGTCGTAAATTCTTTATATTTTTTATATTCAATTAATAGTTGAACTAAATCAAATTCTTCTTCGTCGTCATCTTCCGTTTCTTTTGGAAGCAATTCTTTAGACTTCAAATAGACTAATTTCGAAGCCATTACAATAAACTCGCTTGTAACCTCTAAATTCATTTTTTGCATATATGCAAGATATTCTAAATACTGATTTGTAATTTTAGAAATTTGAATATCGAAAATATTCATTTTATTTTTATCAATCAAATGACATAATAAATCTAGTGGACCTTCGAAATTATCCATCTTTATAGTGTATTGTTCCATTTGCTTTCCTCAATTCTACATTTGTTCTATTATTTTCATAACTAAATTTTTAAACTTTTCCTCAACATCTTTAGCTGTTTGCATTACTTCTTCATGCGTTGGTGGAGTTTCTGAAAAACATAAATTTGTTATGCAAGAAATTCCTAAAACTTCAATTTTTGAATGGCTTGCACTAATTACTTCTGGTACTGTTGACATGCCAACAGCATCAGCTCCCAAAACGCTAAGCATTCTTATCTCAGCTTTAGTTTCATATTGTGGTCCAGGCATAAAAGCATAAACACCCTCTACCAAATTAATGTTTTGCTCGTTAGCTACTCTCTTAGCTAATTCACTTAAATTAGAAGAATATGCATTTGTCATGCTTGGAAAACGCTCTCCTAACTCACTCTCATTTTTTCCTCTAAGAGGTGACATTCCAGAGATATTTATATGATCTTTTATAAGCATTAAATCGCCAAGATTAAAATCTTTATTTAAACCACCGGCAGCATTTGAAACTATTAACTTTTTAATATTAAGTATTGCAAAAACCTTAATAGGAAAAGCAACAGTTGCAATATCATTGCCTTCGTAATAATGGAATCTTCCTTGCATTACAAGTACTTTTTTATTATTAATCTTTCCAAAAATTAATTTATTTTGATGACCAACAACACTTGAAGAAGGAAAATTCGGAATTTCAGTGTAAGGTATTTCTATTCTATCTGTAACCTCATCAGCAAGTGGACCTAATCCCGATCCCAAAATAATTGCTATTTCTGCTTTTTCTCCATTAATTTTTGAATTAATATAATCGGCAGATTCTCTTGCCTTTTTTAAAATATCTTCCATAAAAACCTCCTAAAAACATTTTGATATATTGAATGATTATCTGCATTTTATAAGAAATATTAAATCAATAGATTTCTTTTTCAATAGATTGTGTTTTATCTAAACTTTCAATTGCTCTATTTATAGTTTGCCTAGAATAGCCTTTGCTGGCTAAATGTTTCTTCGTTTTTAAAACATCTGAACATTCTTTATATTTTTTGTTTGCTAATGCAATTGCAGATTGCAATTCAAATTGATATAACTCATCGGTAATATATGTTTGAATAATATTTTCATTGATACCTCTTTTTAATAAATCAAATTTAATTTGTTCAACAGACCTCTTTTTTAATTTGATTACATTTAAAATATATTTCATAACATATTTT
>CAZTCE010000309.1:0-1522 GCA_964612205.1 uncultured Eubacteriales bacterium
CTTTGAAATGTGGGCAATCTGTTCTTTCACCATCACAAGGAGTAGTAATTGTTCCATCTGAACAAAAAGCAGAACATTCACAACAATCGCTTTGAAACTCTTCATCTGTTATAATTTTTCCGTCACTATCTCTGTGCCAACTCATTCTCTCGCTCCTCTCTCCAATCAATAGCCTGTCCGCAATTTGGGCAATGTTCGTAATCATCGTAATCTACCTCATATCTATTCCCACAATTCGGACAAAGCCATTCATCCCAAACAAATGTACCATCCGGTGCATAGCCATCTCCTTCGTATGTAGGTTTCTTCGGCTTCATTCTCTCTACCGCATCACGGCATTCTTCCACTGTTCCGATTGCTCGGTACTGTAGTAATTCTTCAAGGGCTATAATTACTGCTTTTAATACTGAAATATTTTTTTCACAAGAAGAAGTGTCTGCATCCGAATTACTTTCCATAAAACCTAAAATATTACCAATTCTATGTTCACATTCTTCAATATGCTTTTTAATGCTTTCATTCTCCGTCATGCTCATTCTCCTTTGCTAACATCCTACTCCTTTTCCTCAAAATCATCACAACTATCATCATACATTGTCGGCACTCCGTAGTTGTCGCTATCTTCATTGCCACAATAAAACTCTGCATAACCGCTATTCTGTGGCTTAGAAAAATCTCGTTTATTGTGCTTGCAGTTACCACATACGCAATACATGGGTTATTCCTCACTTTCTTATTTTGTAAATACTGTTGTTTGTGCCATTTTACTTTCCTCCAACTCTCCCAGAATGAACATCAAGTGTTCCCTTGCTTCACTCGGCGCATTGATTAGCTTCTCCATTACGCTAAGTGCGTCATTAAATCCCTCTTTGTAGGAATCGTTCTCATTCTGTTTGCTCCATTTAATGGCTTCTTCCCGTCCTGCTTTTCTGCCTTCCTCGTAGCTTGCTCTCAATTCTTGGTGACTTTCCTCGTCTGCAAAGTATCTATCCAGTTTATCCAGTACGCACTTATCGAAAACAAGGCTACTGCCCCCTTTAATTTTGAAAAGTGTGTTCATGCTTTGGTTTTCTGCAAAATCTCCTGTAAGCACCTCGCCAATCTCCAACACGAATTTATCTCCGACATTGTACTTGCTCATTCTATTCTCTCCTTTCTAAACTCGTTATAGGCTTTTTAAGCAATGTTTTTTGTGTGAATGGTAAAATTATCGTCAAACCACTTTTACCAACCTATTTGAGCCTTTCCGCGCGTTTCAGACGCATCTCTGCTCTGCGTAAACTCTTACCATTGCGTGTGTCAGTGCTTCCTCTACCGTGATGCTCTTCCCTTCGCTGTAATTCTTGCAGTATCGGTCAACATATCCGCGGAAGTCTGAATCAGTGTAGTATAATTCTTTCAGATTCATAGTTCCTCCTCCAACAGTTCGGGATTGTCGAAAATTGAACCGATTACCTCAACTTCATACCCACTTAATTCATCAAAATTCATTATAGAACAACCATATTGCTGATACTCAAAA
>CAZTCE010000310.1:0-1515 GCA_964612205.1 uncultured Eubacteriales bacterium
TAGAAGTTATGATGTTGAGGATTGCAAGATGTCAATAATTGGACAGGATAGATTGGTAAATAAAATTGACCAATACTCAATCTACACCTTTCCTCATTCAATCATCTTGTGTGGGGAGGAAGGAAGTGGCAGACACCTATTGTGCCAAAGAATGGCTGCAAATTTAGGTCTAGATCTGCGGGAACTTACAGGGAAAATCAACTATGAATTTGTTCTTGATGAATTTGTCGACTCCCAACCACATATGCTTTTATTTACGGGAGATGCACTTCAAGAAAGAGATCAAAACACGATTCTAAAGCTGATTGAAGAACCTGGAGAAAATATCTTCGTAGTCATCCTTGCAGAGTGTCTGGATATACTACTTCCAACAGTTAGAAATAGATGCCAGATTTGGACTTTGGATGGCTACTCTAAAGATGTTCTAAAAAGCTTCTTGACCAAAGGAGAGGAAAATTTGATCTTGTCTCTAGCTACCACGCCAGGACAGGTGCTTAGATTTCAAGAACTTCCTCTGCAAGATATGATGGAGTTAGCGACTAAGATTGCAGACTCTCTAGATAGAGCATCCTTGCCTAACACACTGACTATTACAGATAGATTAGGATTTAAGGATGAGAAAAATAAATTTGGATATAAAGATTTTAGTAAGGTGCTATTAGCAACTTATGTGGAAAGGGTTAAAACTAATTTAGATCTAAAGTATATCAAGGGTGCAGAGAATACCTCCAGGTATATTCAAATCTGGAAGAAATATCCCAGGCTGGACATGAAAGAGTTGTTTGAGCACTTTTTAGTTAATTTGTGGAGAGAGGTGAGAGATTGTGGAGCTTCGAGAGCTTAAGTCAAAAATTGAATCTAATGAAAATCCAGATCAACTCCTCATCTTTATTTGCAAGGATAATAAATTTACGGCGTGGCAATATGTAAGGGCAATTGCTAAAATTAGGGGCAAGGAGATTGTGGATTTGGAAGACTTGCAGCTCAGAGTTGCTAAATCTCTTTTCGATGCTCCCCAAACTTTTTCTCTGCAGGTATATCAGTGCAGTAATTTTGACAGTTTAGATACTCGATTACTGGAGCGCAAGAATCTTATTATTGTGGCAGATAAGGTAGAAAGCTTTGAGGTCAAAGCCCTGTTTGCTTCCAACGTGGTAGAGTTTCCTGCATTAGAGGATTGGCAACTGAAAGATTATGCCTACTCCTTAGCTGATGGAGCTGATCCTAAAGATATTGACAGGCTTGTAGATTTATGTGGAGGAGATATTTATAGGCTCCACAATGAGCTTATGAAAATCAATATCTTTCCTCTGATTCAGAGGAAATATGTACTGCCTGATTTCATTAAAGATGGAGTATTTAGCGATCTAAGTACTTACAACATCTTTACAGTGAGTAATGCAGTGCAGAGCAGAGATATTGAGACATTAAGGAGAATTCTTCCTGAGAGAGATTATATGGATGTTGAGCCCTTAGGGCTACTAACTATTCTATATAATAATTTTAGAAAGATGA
>CAZTCE010000311.1:0-1511 GCA_964612205.1 uncultured Eubacteriales bacterium
GAAGCACATGATACAGAAGAGCTCTGTCGTTCTATGGGGCAGACCGGAAGGAAAGACAAAAACAGAGGTGGCGTGATTTATGAAAGCATGCTATTATAAAAACAGCAGGGAGTACGTTATTAGCGTTGCTGGGAATCGAGAACCAGAGTGAGATACATTATGCAATGCCTGTCAGAACCATGAATTTTGACGCCATGAATTATGCTGCGCAGGTGACGGAGGCAGGTAAAAAGCACAGGAAGCAGAAGGATTATGCAACACCGGCAGAGTTTCTGTACGGTTTTGGGAAAGAGGATACCCTGACTCCTGTCATAACTCGGACTGTTTACTGGGGTGCGGAAAAATGGGATGCACCAAGGAGTCTGCATGACATGTTTTCAGAGAAGGAGGCAAAAACAGATATGTGCAAAGCATGGGAAGAGCAGCTGGAGAGAGGCAAAGAAATCGGAAAAGAACTGGGTATGGAGCTAAGTGCAGGAGTATATAAACAGATAATGTCAGGAGAGCGGGATAATGTGATAATAGCACAGAACTGTGGCTGTACACAGCAGGAGGTTGAAGAAATACGCAGGGTGTTTGCAATTTGAAATTAAGAAGATATAGGTTGTCATTTTTGCATCTATATGGACGAAAGAAATGGAAAGAATTCGGGAAACAGGATGAGAAGAATGTACGGATTAGATAATGATAAGTAAAAAGATGGGGTAGATTATCATGAATGAAGTATATGAGAAACTAATGAAGTGTTATGATAGTGTCAGAAAAAAGACGGATTTTGTACCAAAGGTTGCGTTGGTGCTGGGCTCAGGTCTTGGCGATTATGCAAATGATATAAAGGTAGTAGCTGAGATTGATTATAAGGAAATTGAAGATTTTCCGGTTTCAACAGTTCCCGGACATGATGGAAGATTTATTTTCGGTTATGTGAATGAGGTTCCGGTTGTATGTATGAAGGGAAGAGTGCATTATTACGAAGGATATCCGATTCAGGATGTTGTGCTTCCTACGAGACTTATGAAGCTTCTTGGTGCGGAGATTCTCTTCTTAACCAATGCATCCGGTGGGATGAATCGTGATTTTAAGGCAGGAGACCTTATGATGATAAAGGATCATATAGGAATCTTTGTGCCGAATCCATTGATTGGAGCGAATATTGATGAGCTTGGAACCAGATTCCCGGATATGAGTCATGTATATGATGAAGATTTACAGGATATTATCCGTGAAACAGCAAAGGATAATGATATAGCTCTTCAGGAGGGCGTTTATGTTCAGCTGACAGGTCCATGCTATGAATCACCGGCAGAGATAAAAATGCTTTCCGGCTTTGCAGATGCGGTAGGAATGAGTACGGTTGTTGAGGCGATTGCTGCGAAGCATTGCGGTATGAAGATTTGTGGTATTTCCTGCGTATGTAACCTTGCAGCAGGCATGAATCCAACACCTTTATCTCATAAGGAGGTACAGGAAGCAGCCAATATGGCAGCGCCTGTGTTTAAGAAGCTTGTAAC
>CAZTCE010000312.1:0-1510 GCA_964612205.1 uncultured Eubacteriales bacterium
CTTGGTATACTCCTTGCACTCGGCGGAGTCTGCAGGCTCCAGCATGGGAAGCTTGGAGGCAATGGCGTGGCGGCGGGAGTCCTGCTCGTTTTGAGAGGAGTGCATGCCCGGATCGTCGGCCACGACGACCACCATGCCGCCGTTGACACCGGTATAGCTGGCGGTGAACAGGGGGTCGGCGGCTACGTTGAGTCCCACATGCTTCATGGCCGTTGCCGAACGGGCTCCGCCTACGGAGGCCCCCAAGGCCGCTTCCATGGCGCATTTCTCATTGGGCGCCCATTCGGCATAGACTTCCGGGTACAGGGCGACCTCCTCCGTGACTTCCGTGGAAGGGGTGCCGGGATAGGAAGACACGAAACGGCACCCTGCCTCGTACATACCGCGGGCAATGGCGCCGTTTCCCAGCAAAAGCTTCTTCATCAGGTAGACCTCCTAAACTGTTTTCTGTACACATTATGACACATCTGCAGGCAGAACACAAATATATTATTTTTCGGGGAAAAACGTGGCATGGGAGGGGTGTGGAGAGTGGGGTTTTGAGAGTGGACAGTAGAGATGAACGGGTGGAGAGTGTGGAAAGGAGTTGGAATGAGTTTGGAGGGTGGAGTTTTGAGGGTGGAAAGTGTGGAAAAGCGGGTTGGGGCGTGGGGGCGGCGGAACGGCACCGCCGTTCTCTTCGGCACCATGCGCCGAAGGGCTGCCGCAGGCAGCCCGCCGCCCCCTCCTACGCTTTTCTCCTATATCCTTGCCTCCCTCCGGAAAATAGTCCGCTAAACTGTAATCCCGACTTATTCCGGAGCAAAAAATGTATTTTCTTTCTCTTTTGGGTGCATGAGGCATGAATTCTTTCCTTTTGCATAGTCTTTTGAGGGAGGCGTTGTTTACAAACTGGTTGCGTAAAGTTCACAGAAATGACGAATTTTGAATTTTTTATGTCTGAATTGTGAACGAAATGCAGGATAAAATTCATATGGATTCACCTGTTCTGCAGGAGTATCTGTAAATTCCCTTAAGAATCGCGGATTTTCATGTGTAAAAGCAGCAAAAATGAAGTTTAAACAAAAAATTCCATGCAAATGTGTTTTTCCTCATAAAAATGCGCATCGAAAAAAACGTTGTGCTTTTTGTGAAGATTTAGTAAACTGATAACAATCAGAGTTAAATAGGAGGGATTTGGGGTGCTTCCTGCTAACTCAGATAAATTCACAGGAGGAATTAAGAATGGAAAGTTTCCTGCTCCCAATCGTGCAAACCGTCAACGGCTATCTGACGGACTACATCCTCATCTTCCTGCTGGTGGGCTGCGGTCTGTGGTTCTCCATTAAGACCAAGTTTGTCCAGGTTCGCTGCTTCGGCGAAGGCATGAAGAACGTATTCGGCAAGCTGTCCCTGAAGGGCGGCAAGCAGGGCGGCGGCATGAGCTCCTTCCAGGCTCTGGCCACGGCTATCGCCGCTCAGGTCGGTACCGGCAACATCGTCGGTGCATCCGGCGCCATCCTTATCGGCC